>JAGPEO010000166.1 GCA_018056925.1 Phycisphaerae bacterium | reverse complement strand
GCGCGCACGGAGACTGGTGAATGGCTGCTTTCCAGATCAGCGATATTCGCAACGTCGCCCTCGTCGGCCACTCCGCCGCGGGCAAAACCACCCTCGGCGAGGCCATACTGCACAAGGCGGGCGTGACCACCCGCATGGGCAGCATCGACGACGGCACCAGCATGCTCGATCACGACGACGAGTCACGCGAACGTAAGCACAGCGTCGACTCGGCCGCCTTCTACGTGGAGTACGAGGGAAAGCTGCTGAATTTCATCGATACGCCCGGCATGCCGGACTACATCGGCCCGGCCATCGCGGCCCTGGCCGGCGTCGACCTGGCCTGCGTGGTCGTCTCCGCCGCCAGCGGAATCGGCGTCAACACACGCCGCATGTTCAATGCGGCCGGCGAATACGGCCTGCCGCGAATGATCGTCATCACGCGCATCGATGCCGAAAACGCCAACCTCGACGAGATCTTACGTGGCATCCGGGAAACCTTCGGTCATCACTGCCACCCGATCAACCTGCCGGCTGACGGCGGCAAGAAGCTGATCGACTTGCTGCGCGAGGAGCAAGGCACGGCGGACCTGCTGGATGTGGCCGCGGCCCACACCAGTCTGGTCGACGCTATTGTCGAAACCGATGAGGCGCTGATGGAATCCTACATGGAGACCGGCAGCGCTTCGCTCGAGCAGCTCGTGCCGGCCATCCGCAAGGCCGTGGCTTCGGGCGGGCTCATCCCGGTGCTGTTCGTCAACGCCAAGACCGGCGTGGGAGTTCCCGAACTTTTGGAGGCCCTGCTGCGTTGCGCGCCGTCGCCGGTTGAAGGCAAACGCCGCAGCGTGGTTATGGGCGACGGTGAGGCGGCCAAGAAGACTGAGGTTGAGCCGGATCGCGCGGGCGATTTCGTCGCCCAGGTCTTCAAGATCACTTCGGACCCGCGCAGCAACATCAAGTACTCCGTGGCCCGCGTCCATCGCGGCGTGCTGAAGCCGGACGGACAGATTTTCACGCCTGGCGAGCGCAAAGGTCAGCGGCCCGGCCACTTTTTCAAGCTGCGGGGCGATCAGCATGCGGAAATCGAAAGCGCCGAGGCCGGCGACATCATCGCCTTCGCCAAGCTTGATCTGAAGATCGGCGCCACCCTCTTCGCCAAGGCCGAAGACGGCGAGATTCCGATGCCGAAGTTCCCGACGCCGATGTTCGCGCTGGCGGTCGAGCCGAAGTCGCGCGCTGACGTGGAGAAAATCAGCGGCGCGCTGCATCGCTTCGCCGAAGAAGACCCATGCTTCCAGTACTTCCGCGACCAGGAAACCAACGAACTGGTCATGCAGGGCATGGGCGACCAGCACCTGAACGTCATCCGCAGCAAGATGCGGCGTTACTTCAAGCTCGAAGTCGAAACCAAGGCCCCGAAGATTCCGTACCGCGAAACGATCTCGGGCGCGGTCAAGTACGTCGAATACACGCACAAGAAACAGACCGGCGGCGCCGGCCAGTTCGCCCGCGTGTTCATCGATATGGAGCCGAACGAACGCGGCAAAGGCTACGAGTTCATCGACAAGATCTTCGGCGGCGTCATCGATCAGGCCTTCCGCCCCAGCGTCGACAAGGGCGTTCGCGACCAGATGCGCAAGGGCGTTATCGCCGGCTTCCCAGTGGTCGACGTCAAAGTCTCGCTGGTAGACGGCAAAACCCACCCAGTCGACAGCAAGGACATCGCCTTCCAAATCGCCGGCCGCCAGGTGTTCAAAAAGGCCTTCGTGCAGTGCAAGCCGATCCTGCTCGAGCCCATCGTGAACATTGAAATCACCGTGCCGGCCGAATTCGTGGGCGACATCACGCGCGACTTGGCCGGCAAGCGCGGACAGATCGTGGGCCAGGACATGCTGCCCGGCAACCAGATCGTCATTCGCGGAACGGTGCCGCTGGCCGAGGTGGCCACCTATAGCAGTCAGCTAAAAAGTGCCACCGGCGGCCAGGGCAGCTACATGATGGAGTTCAGCCACTACGACATCGTGCCGCCCAACATCCAGCAGCAGATTGTGGCGCAGCACAAAGCCGCGGCGGAAGAGGAAGAGTAATCCGGGCGCTCGCGGGATCGTGCTGCCGATCCCGCGCGCCGGAGCTGCTGATCCAGACGCCCTCCGTAACGGCGAATAGAGCCTGCCGATCGCGGCGTCCACGGAACAGTGTTCAACCTTCCCACTTTCCCACTTTCCCACCTTCACACGTGTGCATGTGGGGAAGCGCGAGCCGTTGTGACCCAAAACGCGGTCTCGCCAAAGGAGGCGCCATGAAAAGGCATGATTCAACTCCGCACGCAACCGGCGTCACACGCCGGCAGTTCGTCAAAGCCTCCGCGGCCGCAGTCGCCGGGGCGATGTTGACGCGCGAGATGCTCGCGCCGGCCGCCTACGCCGCCGGCTCGGATACGCTGAAAGTCGGACTGATCGGCTGCGGCGGCCGCGGCACTGGCGCCGCAAAGGAGGCGCTGGCGGCCGACCCCGGCGCGGTGCTAACCGCCATGGGCGACGTCTTCAACGATCGCCTGCAAAACAGCCTACAGACGCTGAAGGAAGCGCAGCCCGAGCGGGTGCAGGTCGATCCGGACCGCCGATTCGTGGGCTTCGACGCCTATCAGAAGGTGATAGACAGCGGCGTCGACGTGGTCCTGCTGGCCGCCCCGCCGCACTTCCGCCCAGCGCACCTGAAAGCGGCCGTTCTGGCCGGCAAACACGTTTTCTGCGAAAAGCCGATGGCCGTCGACGCACCGGGCGTCCGCTCAATCCTGGCTTCGGCTGAAGAGGCGAGCAAGCGTAATTTGTCGCTGCTGGCCGGCTTCTGCTGGCGCTACAGCGACCCGGAGCGCGCCACGTTTCAGCGCATCATCGACGGCGCCCTGGGCCGCATCGTGTCTGCGCACACTGCGTACCACGCCAGCCCGCTGCAACAATTTCCGCGGCAACCCGGCTGGACTGATATGGAATGGCAGCTTCGCAACTGGTTCCATTTCACTTGGCTGTCCGGCGATCACATCGTCGAGCAGGCTTGCCATAGCATCGACAAAATTGCCTGGGCGCTGGGCGGCCGGCTGCCGGTCAAAGCTACCGCCCTGGGTGGCCGCCAGGCGCGGAGCGGGGCCGAGTCCGGCAATGTTTACGACCACTTCAGCGTCATCTATGAGTACGACGACGGCCTGCGTTGTTTTCACACGTGCCGGCAGATGGCCGACTGCCCGTTTGACAATACGGATTACTTCGTCGGCACGGAGGCAGTGTGCCGGATCGACGGATGGAAGCCGCGGCACGAGATTCGCAGCCACGCGGGTGAACTGAAGTGGAGCTACGACGGCCAGCGCCGCGGTATGTACCAGAATGAACACGACGCGCTGTTCGCCGCGATTCGCTCCGGGCGGCCGATCAACGATGGCCAGTGGATGGCGCACAGCACGTTGATGGCGATCATGGGCCGCATGGCGGCGTACACCGGCCAGACGATCACGTGGGAGCAGGCGCTGAACTCAGAGGAGAAGCTGGGCCCGCCCACGTACGACTTCGGCGCCTTGCCGGTTGAACCGGTGGCGGTGCCCGGGCAGACGAAGTTCGTCTGACACGCAGCGCACCTTTGTGGGTGCCATGCCCAAGCTGTAAGCGCGGGCATGCCCTCGTCAACGGCGGGATCGCTGGTGATGGCATGCCCGCACCCGCGGGCGCGGCAGTCAACCCTCCTTCCCAGCCCGTTCGGCCAGTCCTGCGGTGTGACTCTCCTGGGTGTCTCATGTCCCACCTTGCCACGATCCCGAACAAGTAAGGGTCACACACGCCAGATTACAGCCCACAAAGATTACAGCCGGCCGCGCGAAAAAAGCGTTGACTGTTAGGCCGCTGTTTATAGAATGACAACGCCGTAAACTATGAACAGGGGTTTATGCCGGCGGACCGACCGGTTTTTTCCGCCGAAGGAGCAGTAACCAGGATGGTCGACGCGCGCGAGGACAACCGCAAGGAAGCGTTGGGGCGAGCGCTTCAGCAGATCGAAAAGGCCTTCGGCAAGGGCTCGATCATGTTCCTCAAGGGCGAGGCCCTGCGAGTTGAGGACGGCATTTCGACCGGCTCAATTTCGCTCGACCTCGCGCTGGGCGGAGCGGGGATTCCGCGCGGGCGCGTTATCGAGATTTTCGGCCCCGAATCCTCGGGCAAGACCACGCTGACGTTGCACGTGATCGCCGAAGCGCAGCGCACCGGCGGCGCGGCGGCGTTCATCGACGTCGAACATGCTTTCGACCCGAGCTGGGCCAAGCGCATCGGCATCAACCTCGAAGAGCTGCTGATCAACCAGCCCTCCTGCGGTGAAGAAGCCCTGGAAATTTGCGAACTGCTGGTACGCTCAAACGCACTCGACGTGATCGCGGTCGACTCCGTCGCCGCGCTGGTCCCGCGGGCCGAGCTCGAAGGACAGATGGGTGAGCACCAGGTCGGCGCCCAGGCCCGGCTGATGAGCCAGGCCATGCGCAAGCTGACCGGTATCTCCAGCAAGAGCCGCACAGCGGTCATCTTTATTAACCAGATTCGCGAGAAGATCGGCGTCATGTACGGCTCGCCGGAGACCACTCCCGGCGGGCGGGCGCTGAAGTTCTATTCCTCGGTCCGCATCGACACGCGCCGCACAGGCATGCTCAAGGAAGGCGAACAGGTGATCGGTACGCGTGTGCGGGCAAAGGTGGTGAAGAACAAGGTGGCCCCGCCGTTCCGCGAGGCCGAGTTCGACATTTATTTTGATGGTGGTATCAGCCGCGAGTCCGACCTGCTAGATGTCGCCGCCGAATGCGGCGTCCTTGCACGCAGTGGTACCTGGTTTAGTTACGGGGAACTGCGACTGGGGCAGGGACGCGAAAATGCGCGACAATTTCTCAAGGACAACCCCGATCTGGTGCGGGACATCCGCAAGAAGGTCCTGGATATCAAGCTCCCCAAGCCGGAACCACAGTCCGGTAAGAGTGAATCAGACGACGGGCAGCCTCAAAAACCTGAGGCTGCGCGAGCTACGGCAAGCGCCGGCAAGCAGCCTCGCAAGCGATAGAGCGTCCGTCACGCCATTAGTCCCCCGCCGCAAAACCGAGCGCGCCGCCGGTGCGCGCCGGGGCCCGGGGGCGCTGATCGGCCTGCTTGAATCGGTCGAAATTAAACAGGGAAAGGAAGTCGTAGGCGCCGCGATCGCGAGCCGGCGAATGCGCCTGAACGAACTGGGAGGAATTTCATTAATGACCAGGTCGTGCCAGGAAATCCATTGTAGCAGGTTACGGGGGCTGGGCCTGTGGTTTGCTCTTGTCGGCTTGCTGGCGTGGCCTTATTACTTCGGTGTGCCCGCACTGGCAGAGGAAGCCGAAAGCGCCCAGCTTGTCGGGGCGGCGGACCTCATGGCCAACCTCGAAGCCGTCGAGCAGGCATTCTCGCGCATCGTAGAGCAAGTGTCGCCCTGCGTGGTCGGCATTCGGGCGCGGCGCTATGAAAGCAGCTCCCCCTACGAGCGCGGCGGGTACGCAACTCAGAACGGCTTCGAGCAGACTGTGACGATCAACGGCAGCGGCGTCGTGCTTCGCCCGGACGGCTCGATTCTGACAAACGAGCACGTGGTGCGCGGCGCCGACGAGGTCGAGATCATCCTGCGCGACGGCTCGCGCCGCGTGGGACAGGTGGTGGCCGCAGATCCGCGCGCCGATCTGGCCGTCGTGCGAACGGAGCCGGATGGTTTGGTGCCGGCCAGGATTGCGGAATGGGACAATGTGCGGCGCGGTCAGTGGAGCATCGCGGTCGGCAACCCCTTCGGCCTGGGCTATGACGGCAATCTCAGCGTTTCCGTGGGCGTGATTTCCAACCTCAACCGCCGGCTGCCCGGCTTGGGCGAGGTCGAGGACCGCCTGTACGCGGACATGATTCAAACGACGGCTTCCATTCACCCCGGCAACTCGGGCGGCCCGCTCTTTAACATGCGCGGCGAAGTCGTCGGCATCGTCACGGCCGTACATTCGCGCGGCATCGACGATGAGGGCATCGGTTTCGCGATACCCATGAGCCCGGCGCGCCGGCAACTCATCGATATGCTGGCAGCCGGTAAACCGGTCGAGCACGGATTCCTGGGCCTGATCGTGCGTGAACTGAACCCCAATGAGCGCATGGCAGCCGGACTCAGCCCGGATGTTGGCGTGTGGGTGGATCGTGTCGAGCCCAACGGCCCGGCCGACGCAGCCGGCATTCGCCCGCATGACATCATCGTGCGCTACGATGGTCGCCTGGTCGAAGCCCCGATGCAGTTTGCCGACTGCGTCGGCCTGACGCCGATCGGGCAGCAAGTGACGCTCGAAATTATTCGCCGGAACCAGTCGCTGACGCTGCAAGCCACGCTCGATCGCCGCCAAAGCAGCCGTGTGCAGTCGATTCGCGGCGCTTCGGCCTTGTGGCGCGGCCTGCACCACGGATCCGACCTGGCGAGCGACGCCGAGGCTGTCCAGGACCTCTAGGCAGAGACGAGCCGGGCGTATCGCGCCCCGCAGTCTAGGGAACAGAAGTAATCGGGGGCATACTCCGGAGGCATGCCCGCGCCCGCTGCGCGGGCTTGGGCATGGCACCCGGGACGATCACGGCTGGTGATAGAGCGTCTCGGCCAAGTAGCTGCTGCGCACGAACGGGCCGCTGGCTACCGCCAGAAAGCCCAGCTCTTTCGCCAAATCCCCTAACTCGCGGAATTCGTCCGGCGGGTAATAACGCTCCACCGGCACGTGAGCGGCGCCGGCTTTCGGCTTCAGGTATTGACCAATCGTCAGGAAATCGCAGCCAACGGCGCGCAGGTCCTTGAACGCCTGCAGTAATTCCGCCCGCGTCTCACCCACGCCAACCATCAGGCCGCTCTTGGTGCGCAGGCTGGGACGATGCTCTTTGGCGAGTTCCAGCGTCCGGAGGCTCCGCCGGTAATCAGCCTGCGGGCGGATGCGCTTCTGCTGGGCTTCCACGACTTCGAGGTTATGGTTGAAGACCTCCGGGCCGGCTTCGGCCACCGCCTGCACACATTCCGGGCGCGCGTGAAAATCGGGCACCAACACTTCGATCGTGCTTTGCGGAAGCTGCTGCTGAACCGCGCGAATGCAGCGGGCGAAGTGGCCAGCCCCCTCGTCCGGCAGGTCGTCGCGCGTGACGGAGGTAATCACCACATGCTTCAAATTCAGGTGCGCGGCGGCTTCCGCCAGACGCTGGGGTTCACCATCGTCGGGCGGTTCGGGGCGGCCCGTGTTGACGGCACAAAAGCCGCAATGCCGCGTGCACGTATCCCCTAAGATCATGAACGTCGCGGTATGCCGGGACCAGCACTCGGTCAGGTTCGGACAGCGTGCTTCGACGCATACCGTGTTCAGCCGCAGTCCGTTGATGAGCTTGCGCGTGTGAAGCAGCGCGCTGGCGACCGGGACCGGACGCTTCAGCCAAGGCGGCAGGCGCCGCTGATGGACAGCGGGGCCGGAGTCCTCGGCTGGAGATTGCTGCTCGTGCATCCTGCAAATTATACGTGGCCCGGCCCGGGGTGCGACTGCTCGTCGCCGGCAAGCCGCTCAGGCGATATGGTAACAGGTGACCCGCGCCGCGTGCCGGATCGAAACAACGGCGAAAGGAGCAAGCATGCCGCACGAGCCTTTGGACATAATCTTCGCCATGCCGCACCCCGACGACGTCGAGATCACCTGCGGCGGAACTATCGCCAGGCTGGTGGACTTGGGATATCGCGTAGGCGTGCTGCACATGACCAACGGCGAGCCGACACCGCACGGAACGCCGCAGGTGCGTGCGGCCGAATTGGCGGAAGCCTCGCGGATACTGGGCGTGACCCGCGTAGACACGCTCGCGCTGCCCAACCGCGAGTTGATGGACTGCCCCGCGGCGCGCTACGCGGTCGCGACCGTCTTTCGCCGGCACCGGCCGCGAATAGTGGTCGGAATGGCAGGCCGCACCCCGGGCGCCTCGCCGGATCATTATCAGGCCCAGCTCATACTCGAAGCGGCCCGCTTTTACGCCCAACTGACGAAATGGGACGAGCGCTTCGACAATACGCCCCCGCACCGTGTGGACTGGCTCTGGTACCGCCCGGTTCACATCGCCGCCGACATCCCGCATTGGCACGCGACGTTCGTCGTGGACGTGAGCGCCCGTCC
>JAGPEO010000002.1 GCA_018056925.1 Phycisphaerae bacterium | reverse complement strand
ATCTGGCCGGGCAGAACGGCCAGGTGAACAGCCTCGAAGGCGCGGGCGGCATCGGCGGCTTGCTGGCGGTGTACGATCTGAACGACACGCCGGGCGCCGAACAGACCGGCGACGATCTGCAGTACGTCTACGCGTATGATGGCAACGGCAACGTGGTGCAGGTGCTCGATTGGAGCGCTTCGTCCGCGACGGCGGCCATCGTCGCGAAGTACGAGTACGACCCGTACGGCAACGTGGTCGCCCAGGCCGGCGCCTACGCCGAGCGCAACCCCTTCCGGTTCAGTACGAAGTACTGGGATGACGAGACCGGGCTGGGCTACTGGGGCTATCGGTACTACAGTTCGCGGCTGGGGCGATGGATTGGTCGGGATTTGATTGGGGAGGAGGGCGGTTTACACCTGTACGCTTATGCATTGAATAGACCCGTGAGTGCAGTAGACCCATTGGGGGAATCGCCAACATGCACGTATCCGGATCCACCGGAGCCATTCTCCGAGCCGCAGGGGAAGTCAGTCGACACACCGTGGGTTTTGTGGCTGTACTCCGGGGGCAGGTCGGTGGTCATAGACCCGAACTCGAACTTCGGTGCTTTCGTCCGAGCGTTGCCGGCGGCGCAGATTTTGAGGAGCGACGCCAACGGCAACCTCAAACGCAAACTGGACGGTCGCGCATGCAAGTGCTGTGGACCGGATTCGTTCACGTCCACGGAATTCAGCGAGTCCGGCGGGCCCTTTGATATACCTGCCGATTTCCAATTACCCGGGCGCGACCCCTGGAAGATATGGGCGTTTGGCAACATCGGCAATCTTCATCTCACGTATTACGCTGAGTGTCGTCGCACCCATTGCTGCACCGCGTGTTTCTACTCCTGTAGGATCCTGTACCACTTTTATGACCATTTTCATTGGTCGGTAATGCAGCGCGGGCCCCGTAGGCTCTTAAGGGAGTTTTGGTGGTCGATTGTTGAGCAGGACACGCTCACGCACAAACGCTCGTGCTTCGACTAGCTGGAAAGGAGGCTCCGTCTTGCGTCGTCTGATGTCGTGGCCTTTGTGGCTTACCATGGCGGTCCTATTTGCCGCGGCCGCAGAACTGTTTCTGCATACTAACGACTACTGGATCCCGGTGACGGATGACTACGCCGTCATGAGCAGCGTGTCGGGGCTGGACGAGTTCGTAGCCACGTACAAAAGGTTGCGAATTGCCGAGCATGTTCACGCCTTCGCGCTGGTGAGAGCTGACGCACTCGCACTAAACGACTCTACGGGGTACCTTTTGGTGATGCCCGGGGACGCGGAATGCGTAGCGCGCGAGTCCGGCCTGACGCTCGCGGAGGCGCGGTCGATAACGCCCGCAGAGGTCAAGCGCTTCGCGACGGAAAAGGAGCTGATTGCGGCGTTGCCCACACTGCCTCTGGAGGCCGGGATTAATTGGGTGCAGCCGCGAAGGCAAATGGACCCAAATTATTGGCAGGCCCAGAAGCTCGTGGCGGGCGTGGCGATCGTTGCGGTCCTGACGTTTTCGGCGGTGCGATTGTTAACGCGGCGGTGGCGGCGGCGCCGGGTGAGTGCGTCGGCTGCTGACACGGCATAGTCGGAGCAGGTACTGCGCGAGTGCAAGATTGTCGGCGGCAATCCGGGGCGGCACGCCCCGGCTCCGCTCCTTGATCCCTCAATCTCATGATCCCTCGATCCCTCGCGACGTTTGGCGGCCCTGGCGCTCTCGGCGTCTCAGCGATTGCCTTGACTCGCGCCCTTATCACGCTATCACCTTATCACTTTATCACTCAAGCAGCGTCTCCCCGCCATTGGCCAGCAAATGCCAACAATCCGCGCCATCCGGCTCATAGCTGATAGCTGGAAGCTGACGGCTTTATAGAATCTCTAGTAGAACCGGCGCGCCCCCGCGCAGAAAGGCGACCAATATGCGGCATTCGAAACGTCCTTCCTGCTCACCTGTCAACTATCATCCGTCTCCGCGCTTTCTCGCCTGTTCACCTCTCTCCTATCAACTCTCTCCGCGCAGCGGCGCCTCAGGTTATCAAAATCGAGTGCACAAAAAGCATGGGTATCTGATCACCTGCCCCCAGTACGCCATCCTAGCGGCCTTTTTATCAGACCGCTTGATCACCTGGGCCAGCACCGCGCGCAGCCGCCCTTGTCACCTGTTCGCCTCTCACCTCACTCCTGCTCTCGCGCAGCGGCGTCACCTTTTTCCTGCTATCTCGCGCCGCCTCTCTCCCCCTCTCCTGTTCACCTTTCACCTCACTCCTGCTCTCGCGCAGCGCGGCACTTTGCCAAATTCGAGCGCGCAAACCTTGGCAATCTGGCAACCTGCCCATGGCGCAAAGCCACCAACGATTTTTTCGCCCATGGCCGACCAGACTGGGCAAACTGGCAAACTGCCAATCCAACTCAAATACGAGGCCTATTATGAGACCGCCTCCCCCGCCGCGAACAAAAGCCGCGTTTTTAAGCGCGTCCGCGTTTCGGCTATGCCCGCCTCGCGCAGTTCGCGTAGCTACCTTGGACCCTGGCGCTGCGGCCTCGGATTGCGCAGGGGGCTTGGTGCGGGGGATCGGGTTGCCCGCGCTGGCACTTCGGCCTCGGATTCTTTGCCCTCTTGCCCCCTTGCACCCTCGATCCCTCGATCCCTCAAGGTTTCGCTGGACGACTACGCGGGTGGTAGGGCGCTGGCGGCATTCCGGGCCGCCACGCCCCGGCCCTGCATTCTTGATCCCTCGATCCTTAGATCCCTGGATCCGTCGCTATCACCCTACACGCTACGTGCTTGCCGTGCCAAACCGCGCGTTGTCCAGGAAGCCCTGGAGCTTGCGGGCCCGGACCGGGTGTTGCAGTTTGCGGATGGCCTTGGCTTCCACTTGCCGCACGCGCTCGCGCGTCACCTTGAAAATCTTGCCGACCTCTTCCAGCGTGTAGGTGTAACCGTCGCCGATGCCGTAGCGCAACTTGATGATCTCGCGCTCGCGGTAGGTCAGCGTCTTCAGCACCGCTTCGATCCGGTCGCGCAGCATGTCGTTCGAGGCGGTCGAGACCGGGCTTTCGGCCTTTTCGTCCTCGATGAAGTCGCCGAAGTACGAATCCTCGCTCTCGCCCACCGGACGGTCGAGCGAGATCGGGTGGCGGCTGATCTTCATCACCCGCCGCGCCTCGCCGACCGGCATCTTCGCCTCGGCCGCGATCTCCTCGATCGTCGGTTCGCGCCCCAGCTTCTGAAGCAGGCGCTTATTGATGTTGCGCAGCTTGCTCATGGTCTCGATCATGTGCACCGGAATGCGGATGGTGCGGGCATGATCGGCGATGGCGCGCGTGATCGCCTGGCGAATCCACCAGGTCGCATAAGTGCTGAACTTGTACCCGCGGCGATATTCGTACTTATCCACGGCCCGCATCAGGCCCGTGTTCCCCTCCTGGATGATGTCCAGGAACGACAGGCCGCGGTTGCGGTATTTCTTGGCGATCGAGACGACCAGGCGCAGGTTGCCGCCCGCCAGGCGCCGCTTGGCCTCTTCGTACTCACCGAAGACGCGCTGGCTGGCGTTGACGCGCTGCCGCAGGTCTTCAGGAAATTCCATCACCAGGTCGACCAGACCGTTGAATTCGTCCTTCATCGCCTCGACTTCTTCGGGCGGAAGGGTTTTGCCGCGCGTCTTCAGCTCGTGCTGCAGGGCCTCCATTTTACACGTCATACCGTTCAGTTTGCGCATCATGGGGGTAATGCGGCTGGTGCGCAGCGAGAGCTCTTCGAGCAGCGTGACCGCCCGGCGGCGGCGCTGCGCGATGCGGTCGCGGGCCATCTTGCGGACGGCGGCCGGCGTGCGGTTATCGCGGACGGTCTGCCAGTCGGATTGATTCAACTCGAGCAGCTTGCGCACGGTGGCCAGGTTGGCCGGCAGGCGCTTGACGATCGTGCTCTTGGCCATGCTCTCGGTGGTGGAGATTTTCATGGTGCGGTCGAAGGGCATGCGCCCGTCGGCCACGGCCTGCATGGTGTCGACCGCCTGCTGCATGCAGAAGTCGTTTTCGAGCACCTTGCGGCGGAAAGCCATGCGCGTCAGTTCGATCTTCTTGGCGAGCGCGATTTCCTCTTCGCGCGCCAGCAGCGGGATCTCACCCATCTGGGTGAGGTACATGCGGACCGGGTCGTCGATGCGCTTGGCGGCGGCGTCGGTGAGGTCGACCTCGGTCACCTCGTCCAAGCTATCGCCGCCCTCCAGCACGCTGACGCGTTTGCGGTCCGCGTCGCGCATCTTCTCGGCTTCGATCTCGTCTATGAGCTTGATGCCCGCCTGCTCGATGCGGTTCAGGACGCTTTCGAGCTTTTCGGGGGAGATGGCCTCATCGGGCAAAGTCTCATTCAGCTCTTCCCAAGTAAGGTACTTTCGCTTAAAGCTGGCCTCAATCAGCTCGTTTACGCTTTGCTCGATTGGGTCAATGTCGGGCTTTCCGACGATCATTAAGGTTCTCCAATTCATCCCGCAAGGGGATTCGTTTCGGATGCTGCGACCTTTTCAAACGCAGCACCCGTCCCGGCAGCGCTCGCATGCGGGACGCTTTGCCACCCGCCCTTCGGCAGGATGGATCACGAAGCCGGTCGAGCGGCATAACATTTGCACGCTGCGAAGGTGAAATCGCGGCCACGGGTCTGACCCCGCGCCAGATCAAAAACCTCATCGCTCGCCGACAGCTTCTCAGCCCCTGCCTTCCGGTCCAATTCCTCGCTCCGAAGCAAATCCAATTCCAAACGGATTCGGTCGCGTACGCGGAGAAAGGCTTCTTCCCGGTTTTCAATGCCGGCCGTGCACCTGCTGCAACGGCCGACCAGATCACATACGTCTATCTCCTGACACCGTTCGATAACATTCGTTTGGGAGTACGCCCCGCCGTCCGACAATTCGCGGATTATTGCGTACAACCGATCCCATGGACGGCACAAGCTGAAGGCATACGCGACGTCTTCGTTTATCAAGGGCACGCATCGGCTCTCGGCCACCAGAAGCCCCAAAGCTTCCTCGGAAGCCGTGACAAGGCCGGCCGGCAGCCCACGTACGGCCATCGCGTACGGGCTGTCCTCGCTGGCGGCATCCGCTGTGCCAGTAACCTTGCGCCGGCGGCCGGCGGCCAGCTTCTCGTAGACGGCCTCGACGGGCAGGCCGAGTAGTTCGCTCAGTCGACGCACCAGCCGTCCTTGCTCCAACGGGCCCGGTCCAGCGTTTGGCGAAAGGCTGGCAATGAACTCAATCAGCGACTCCACGGCGGCTCGCCGGGAACCCAAGCCCCCATCTCCGAACGTCCTAACTGTCTGTAACCACTTGAATTGTAGCGCGTCGACCGCCTTCGCCAACGCCGTCCGAAAAGCTTCGCCGCCCGACCGAACCACCAGGTCGGCCGGGTCCTTGGCCCCCTCCAGCATGACGACGCGAACCTCGACTCCGCCGACCAGCGAAACCTCGACCGCGCGGTCCGCCGCCCGCATGCCGGCCTGGTCGCTATCGAAACAAAGGTAGATCCGATCCGCGACTCCGCGCAGCAGCTTCAGGTGGGAATCGGTCATCGCGGTCCCGAGAGTGGCCACCACGTGCCCGAAACCGAACTGATGCAGCAAAGCCGCATCCATATAGCCTTCTACAACCACCGCCTCCCGCCGTTCCGCGATGGCTCGGCGGGCTACGTCCAAGCCGTAAAGAACGCGTGATTTGCTAAATAACGCCGTTTCGGGCGAATTCAGGTACTTTGCCGGGTCGTCGTCCAGCGCTCGCCCCCCAAACGCGACCGGACGACCTAGGTTATCGCAAATCGGGAAAATCAGCCGATTGCGAAACCGGTCGTAAACCTTCCCCGATTCGTTGGCCGTTACCAGCCCTGTTTGTTTCAGCAACTCGGCCGCCACCCCAGCGCGTCTAGCGGCCATCAGCAGGTCGTCCCAGGCGGCCGCGGCGAAGCCGAGTCCGAATTTCTCAATCGTCTCGCGCGAAAGCCCGCGTTTCAGCGCGTAATCCATGGCCGCGGCGCCGCGCGCGGCTGCTAAATTGCGTTGAAAATGCGTGCGCGCCCAGGATAGAACTCCGCGTGACTGCTCGCGCGAGGCATCGGCGGCGCGGTCGGCTTCTGAAACCTGCAAACTGATGCCGGCACGCTGGGCCAGCAAAGCGAGGGCCTCCCGATACCCTAACTTTTCCCGCATCTGAATGAACTTAATCGCATCTCCCCCGGCCCCGCAGGCGAAGCACTTGAAAATCTGTTTGGCCGGGCTGACGTGGAGGGACGGGCTGTGGTCCGGATGGAACGGGCAGAGGCCGATAAACTCCTTGCCGCGACGTTGTAGCGAGACATGCTCGCTTACAACCTCAACCAGATCGACCGCTTCTAAGACTTTGTCTCTAAGAGGGTTATGCATCAACGGCTGCGACTAGCACCCGGTCGCCACACACAACCAAGGCACGCGAGAGCACTCCCTCCCACGATGGAGATACGCTGTTCAGCACCGGATAACGGAAAGTATAGCTCAAGAATTCGCCAGGGTCAATTTTATCGCCTGCTGACGGCACAATCACCGTAACCCCTGTGTGAGCGAGAGGCGGTGCGATAAATGACTTATCAACCCACTAGTCGTTCGTTCACTGCGAATTTAGCGCCGTAGAACCGCACGCACCGGGCTGGCTTCGAATCCCGCGAGGCGCAGAGGCAGCGCTACAAGTTCGTACAAACCCTCCGGCACACCTGACAGGTCCAAGCCTTCCAGGACGAGCATTTCATGTCGCGCCAGTGCCTCGTGTGCCGGCAGATCCGTAGCCGTGAACAAGTCCACGCTCGGCGTGTCGATGCCCACCAGCAGCACACCGCGCTCGTGCAGGTAATCGACCGCCGCCGCCGATAATCCGATAAACCGGGTATCAAATGGTTTTGTGTAATTGAAGCTGCCGGTCGCCAGTAGGACGCGCGGGGCAGCCAGCCGCGCCGGTAGATGTTCGGGCTCAATGGCGGTCTGCGGCGGCAAGTGCAGCGCGATCACCTGGGCGGGACCGACGAACGTATCGAGCGGCAGTTGATCGATCGCGGCGCCGCTCTCTTTCACGTGACTTGGGGCATCGACGTGCGCCCCCACGTGAACGCTGCTGCGCCACGCAGACAAGCTGACCCGCTCGCCGTGCCGAAAGTCCGCATGCACCTCCCGGTGCGGGACAACATCGCCTGGCCAGATCGCCATCGATTCGGTAACCAGTGGAGAAATGTCGAATAGCATTGCGCGAACCCCAGTTCGTCCAAAGGCTGCACTGACCCGTCAGCCCTCCAGCGCCGGCAGGTAATAATCACGAACGTATTCGCCGACCATGCGCGCTGCGCTGAACTGGCCGCAGATGCTGCGCATGGACTCCAGCATGCGGGCCACCCATTGCTGTGGAATGCCGGTGCGATCCCGGTCATAGAACTGCGGGACAATTTGCGTTTCGAGCAGTTCATAAAGGGTTTCGGCGTCACGCCGGTCAAGCTGAGCGGCAGTGCGCCGCGAATGCGAGCGACTGAGACTGCACTGTTCGAGAGCGGCGGCGCACGCGTCGGCTTCCCGGCCGTCCACGTCCTTATCAGGCGAAATGGCCCAGCCGTTGCGTCCGTTGAATGCCTCGGCCCACCAGCCGTCGAGGACCGAGCAGTTCAGCCCGCCGTGCAGGGCGGGTTTCATGCCGCTGGTGCCGGAGGCCTCCTGCGGACGGAGCGGGTTGTTGAGCCAGACGTCGCAGCCGGCGATCAGCGCGCGCGCGACGTTCATATCGTATTCTTCAAGCAGGACGATGCGGCCGCGGAGTTCGGGCCGGCGGGCATAGCGCCACACGGTCTGGGCGAAGGCCTGAGCGGCGACGTCGCGCGGGTGGGCTTTGCCGGCGAATACGAGCTGAACCGGGTGCCGTGGGTCGTTCAGAATGGCGGCCAGCCGGCGGACGTCGCGGAAGATGAGCGTCGCCCGTTTGTAGGTGGCGAAGCGCCGGGCGAAGCCGATCGTGAGGGCGTTCTCGTCCAGGCTCTCGTAAGCGGCGGCCAGCTCTTTCGGTGAGCCGAAACCGGCCTCGATCTGCTGCCGTAAGCGCTGCCGGATGAAAGCTATGAGCTTGCGGCGCAGCAGCGTGCGGACGCGCCATAGCTCTGCGGGCGGGATGCGTGCGGCGTGTTTCCACCAATCGTCTTCAGGACCGGCGCCGACCCAGCGAGGCCGCAGGTAGCGCTGGTACAGCGGTTCAATCTCCGGAGCAAGCCAAGTCGGTGCATGTACGCCGTTCGTGACATGGCCGATCGGTACGTCCTCCGGCCGGGCCGCCTCAAAAACGTTCTGCCACATCGCGCGTGACACGGCCCCGTGGATGCGCGACACACCATTGGTGCGCTGGCTCAGACCGAGCGCGAGTACAGTCATGCAGAACGGCTCGCGCCGGCTCTCGGGATGCTCGCGGCCGAGGGCCAGGAAGGCGTCGTGCGGCAGTCCGATGTCGGCGATGACCGGGCGCAGCCAACGGAGCACCATTTCGGGCGGAAAGCGGTCGTGGCCGGCGGGCACGGGCGTGTGCGTGGTAAAGGCGGTTGATTGCCAGACGCGCTCCTCCGCGGCTTCGAGCGGCCAGCCTGCTTGCCGCAGCTCGCGCAAGCGCTGGAGGGTGCAGAACGCGGCGTGGCCTTCGTTTATATGGAAGACGTTGGGGTCGTGTCCGAGTTCGCGCAGCGCCAGCACGCCGCCGACGCCGAGGATGATCTCCTGCTGAATGCGCTTCACCTGGTCGCCGCCGTAGAGGACGCGCGTGATGGCCCGGTCGCGCGGCTGATTCTCGGGCACGTCCGTATCGAGCAGATACAGGGGAACGCGGCCGACCCGGACCAGCCAGATGCGGGCGTGCACCAGCCGTTTGTCGAGCGGCACGGCGACCTGCCGGCCAGTGTCGCTGATGGGCAGGAGCGAGAAGTCGTATTCCGGGTAGGCGACGCGGGTGGCGCCGGAGGAGTCGAACGATTGCCGGTAATAACCGGAGCGGTACAGCAACCCGACCGCGGCCAGCGGCACGCCGAGATCCGAGGCGGCTTTCAGGTGATCGCCCGCGAGAACTCCCAGGCCGCCGGCATACTGCGGCAGCGCTTCGTGCAGCCCGTATTCGGCGCAGAAGTAGGCCACGCGCAGGGTCTTATCGTGGCGGTTTGCGGTGCGCTGGAACCAGGTGCGGGCGGTGAGGTATTCGTTCAGTTCCGCCTCGGCGCGTCCGAGCAGGCTTGCGAAGTCCGCGTCGTTGAGCAGGGCGGCCCGACGGTCGGGGGAGAGGCGGGCGAGCGTGGCGATCGGGTTATGATTCGTCGCCTCCCACAGCACGGGGTCGAGCGCGGCGAACAGCCGTTGGGGCGTGCTGTTCCAAGTCCACCAGAGATTTCGGGCCAGTGCGTCGAGCCGGGCGAACAGCCCGACCCTGCCGGCCTGCCGCCCGCGCCGGTCCTGCGATTTCAACCCGCGCGCGGCGCCATGCGGACTACCATTCGGGGTGCCATGCCCAAGCTCTAAGCGCGGGCATGCCCGGGATCTTGTTCTGGGCATCCATGCTCCAATCACTGTCGGCCTGGTGGATCGTAAGCAAAACCCGCCCGCCGTGCGAGTTGACGCTCGCAGGGTGCCGTGCCCGAAGCGCCCTGGTCAGCAGGCGCGCCAGCGAGCGGGCCGCGAAAAGGTGATAAGGTGATTGGGTGATAGGGACGGTTTGCCGGAGCCCTTTATCGCCCTATCACCTTATCACTTTATCACTCGACCGCAGTTCAGCCGGAGTCAATGCTCATGTGCCGGTGATTCACTGATGTCAGGTGCATTCACCTGACATCAGTGAGGACCGCCGCCCCCTCAGCCGCCAGGATAGCGCGCAGCCCGCGGGCGACCAGATTGGCGCGGGTGATCTTCTTTCGACGGGCGAGCTCATCGCACGCCCGCAACAGTCCGCGCTCAATGCTGATCGAGATCACCTGCGCCCCCTCGCCGCGAACGGGGCGGCCGCGCTTGCGCTTGGCCCGCTGCCACTTTTGGCGGGATGCAGCATCCAAGGGGCCAAACTTGTCGGCCACGAACTCCTGGTCCAAGTCAGCCGTCAGTTGTTGGAGCCTGGCAGCGTCGGAGGCTTTCGCCTTCTCGGGCTTGTTCTTGGTGCGATTCATGATGATCTCTGGCGGAACCTGCGTTTCTCGCGCTCAGTCAGTGGCCGTGCGTGGATGATGTAAATCGAATATTCGGAATCAATAAGGAACACGACCTGTACCAAGCGTCCGCCTGTTCCTCGCCCCCACACCAAAAACCGATCATCCGTCGCACGCCTTGGGAATGGGCGGCGCGCTGTCCGGACAACCAACTCGGCTTCGCGTGGGCTTACGCCATGGCGGCACGCATGTTCAAGGTTCCATTCGTTCCATCGGAAATCCATGCTGGCTCAGATTAAATTATATAAGTAATTCCGCCAGCATCAACCCTGTCTGTTACCCGGCCGGGTCAGCCCGCCTGCGTCAGCAGCGCGACGAACGGGTCGATGTCGAACACATTCACCGTGCCGTCGTGATTAACGTCGGCATTCTCGATGAGGCATTCGGGGAACTCCGCCCGGTAGGCGGTTGGATTAACCAGCGCCAAGACGAACGGGTCGATGTCAAACGTGTCGACTGCCCCATCGCAATTGGCGTCGCCGGGCAGGTAGTTCGGCGCGCAGCGCCATATTGCGAAGTCGTCGCTCAGAACTTCGCCAGCAAGTCTGAACCCTCCACCGACATATAGCGCCGGCCCGCTACCGTCGTCGAATACCGCCAATTCGGACCCAGGGCTAGACGTAAGTCTTTTTGCCAGCGTGCTTTAGAATGCTGCGGACAGGAATTTGGATTTTTCACCCCTTTTCAGTATCATTTCAGACGGTGGTGGCACATTCAGATAAGAGAGACGTGCATGTCAGTGAAGAGTCATATTGTCACCACTATTTGCGCTGGATGTTTGGCTGTTCTGACTTTTGCCGCGGAGCCCGATTTGCGCCTGGTCTGCAGTCCGGGCGAGTTGCAAGCCGCGCAGCCGGACGGTAAGGCCCTCTGGAAAATTCGCCTGGCGAACGATCGGGGTGGTGCAACTGCCAGGTGGGACGGACAGGTCGCTCTATTGAGCAACGGCTTGCTCATTGATGCGACCGGGCGGTTGCTGTGCATGAACGCGCAGTTTGCACCGGCCGAAGCGTTGGCGCCTGGCGCAACGGATGCCTGGCCGGAGCCGGCCTGGGACGAGCCGCTTTTCGAGATCGCGCCTCCGCCGCCGCCGGACATTGCGGACTATCACAATACGCCGCTGCTCGACAGGGCCGGTAATGCGTGGCTGATCCTGACGCACTGGGAGGGGACGCATTGCGACCTGCAGTCGCGGAAGTCGGTCGGCCACAGCGGCGACTGGGGCCCAGTGCAGACCATCCATGGCGGAACTTCATACATACTGGCCACCGAGGCCGTCATGGACAGTGACGAGAACATCACCGTCGCCTTCCGCGAAGGCGGCTATCACCTCAAAGTGCTGCGCTATACGCCGGCCGGCGGCTGGGAGCCGGCGCAGACGCTCTATTCTACCTCCACCTTTTTCCAGGCCATCGAGGCCGGCGTCGATCAGGCCGGCAACGTGGCCGTCGTGTTCGACCTGTCCCCCGGGAATTGGCCGGCCGCGTGGACTGTGATTCGCAATGCGGCTACGGGCGCCTGGAGTACGCCGGAGCGCGTGTCCACGTTGGGCTACAAGGTTTTGCTGCCGACGATCCTGAGCAATCCGCGGACCGACACGATGTACTTGGTTTACCTGGTGGCAGACGTAGGGCCGGTCGGCGTGTACGCGCACAAATTTGACCCGGCCACGTGTACTTGGGGGCCGGCCGAGTTCCTGCCGGGCAGCGAGTCTGCGTGGTATGGCGTCGCCGGAAACGCGTCGCGCTTTCCGGGCGTAGTCGACGATGATGGTAATGTCACACTTTTCTGGGGCACGCCATACACGGCGTATGCCAGCCGGAACGTCGACGGAGTGTGGCAGCCGGCGGTGCGGCTGGCGCCCTACACCGTGACGGACGTGGAGAATTTCGGCGGGACGGCGGTGAACGCGGCCGGCGATGTTTTCGGTGTTTTTTCGCGGTTTGATGGGCTAAGCCGGTTCTGCTCATTCCGCTATGACGCGGGCGCGGGCTGGCAGCCGCCGGAAGTGCTGTACGCTTTCGCCAACCCATACCAAACGCGGGTGCGGGCGGCGTTCTACCAGGGCCGGCGGGCGGTGGGGGTAATGCTTGGGGAGCAGGGCGGATTGTGGCAAGAGGTGTCATTCCTGTTTGATGGCACGAGTTGGCAGCCGGGCCTGATCGATATCCCCGACACGTACCTGTCGTTCTTCGTCGACCTCGTGCCGCAGTGGGGCGAGGTGCTGCAGGTGTGTGAAGTTGAAACTATCGACTGGGTGGTCCAGGGTATACGGGCGACCTGGCTGCGTGCGCCCAATCCGGGCGACCTGAACTGCGACGGCCCGGTGAACGTCTTCGACATCGATCCGTTCGTAATGGCGCTGACGGATCCGGCGGCATATGCCGAGGCATACCCGGAATGCTATCACCTGAATGCGGACTGCAACTATGACCGCGAGGTGAATGTGTTTGATATCGACGCATTCGTGGAATTGCTGACCGGCGGCTGAGCTAATAGCCCAAGCGTCTTAACCCCTGACCGCCCGGCTACTCGCGGTTGTTGACTTGCCGCAGGATGCGCGTGCGGTGTTCGAGCATCTTGTCCGGTTCGCCGGCTACCGTGGATAGCTCGCAAATTGAGCGCCACGTGGCCGCCGCCCGGTCGAGCATGCCTATGTTCTGAAGCGCCAGGGCGAGCTGGGCCTGGAATACCATGTTCTGACCGTTGCCGGCGACGGCCTGCTCAAATTCCTCAACCGCCAGCTCAAAACGGTTGCGCTGCGCGAACAGCAGTCCGAGCTGGTAGTGGACGTCTACGTATTCCTTGTTCAGTGCCAGAGCGCGGCGGAAGACCTCCACCGCTTCGTCGGTCTGGCCGGTCTCCTTCAGCAGGATGCCCAGCTTGACCAGGGCCTTGGCGTAGTTGGGGTTGATGCGCACCGCGTTGCGGAACGCGCGGATGGCTTCGTCGTAGTCGCCCATTTGACGCAGCAGCAGCCCGTAGCGGTAGTGCAAATCCGCGTGTTGCGGATTGCGAAGCAGGGCCTGGCGGTGGCGTTGTAAGGCCACTTGCAGTAGTTGCTCGTCTGCGTCGTCTGCGGCGCCGGCCTCCTCTTCATCATCCAGATCGGAGTATTCCGGCAGCCCACCGGCTGCGCCCGAGCGCTCGGCCTTCAAGTGCAGCCGCGCGCTTTCCGCGAAAAGCAGGGTCGTGCTGGGCTCGAGGCTGGCCGCCAGGTCGAAGGTGGCCAGCGCCTCGCGCTCGCTGCCGTTGGCGTGCTGCGAAACGCCCAGGCCGACGAAGGCCAGCATGAGCCGGTCGTTCAGTTCGACCGCCCGGTTGAAAGTCTGCGCGGCGTCGACGTAGCGTTCGAGTCGCAGGTGCTGCGTGCCCAGCTTCACCGTAGCTTCGAGCAGGCCGGGCTGGTTTTCCAGCGCGAGGCGATATTGTTCAATGGCGTCGGCCCCGCGATCGGCCTTGGCGTAGAGGTCGCCCAGGTGTACGCGGAACGGGGCTGCGTGCGGGTATCGCTCGACCAGCGCCTCCAGGGTCTCGATCGCCTCTTGCAGCCGGCCCTCGGCCAGCAAGTCTTCGGTCTCGGCCAGCGGCTCGTCCGAGAAGTCCGGCTCAATGACCAGAGCCTGCTGATAGCGCTCGGTGGCATCCGCGGTGCGCCCCGTCTGCAGGCAGAGCGTCGCCAATGTAAGCAGGATGTCGAGGTCGCCCGGTTCGAGCTTGGCCAGTTTCTCGTAGCACGCGGTCGCCTCGCGCCAGTGGCCGCGCATAATCGCGATGGCTGCCAGGCGCTCCCAGGCGTTGCGCAGGCGCGGGCAGAGTTCCAGGGCGCGCTTGTAATTGGCGATGGCCGCATCCGTGTCGCCGCGGCGCTCCTCGGTGAAGGCGATGGCAAAGACGATGGCCGGGTCGTTGGGGTCGTGACCGGCGGCGATCGCCAGGTAGCGCAGCACCTGATCCAATTGGCCGAGTTCGTCATACACGCAGGCCAGGCCAAGCGCAGGCTGCGCCGAGGGCGGCGGAAGTTCGAGCGCGCTTTCGAAGGCCTGCCGCGCTTCGGCCAGGCGCCGCCGGCGCAGGCAAGAAACGCCGAAGCGCACCGCCAGGTCCGCCGAGTTGGGCGAGGCCGCAAGGCGGTCCCGCAGCGGCTCGGGTTCTTCGCTGAAGCCCGGCAACTGGTTCTCGAACGCGGAAAGCAGTTCGACCAGCAGTCCGCGTCCCAGCGTTTCGAGCAGGTAACTCATACCGGTCCCCCGTTTCGCCCGGCAGATATTGCGCCCAGCTTGCGGCGTGCTTCGGTCAGCCTGTGATTCTTACACAGCGCCTGGCGATAAGCCTTGGCCGCCCGAACCAAGTCGCCGCGTGCTTGCCAGGCATCGCCGAGCAGGACGTAGACATCGGGGTAGTCTGCGCCCGCGGCGAGGGCTTGCTGCAGGTTGGTCAGGGCGGCTGCATGTTCGTTCTGTTGCAGGCAGATGCGGCCGGCCAGGATCAGGGCCGCCTTGAATTGTGGATTCAAGCGAGTCGCGCAATCGACCAGCTCGCGTGCGTGTGGCAGGTCGCCGGCCCGGAAGGCGGCGTAAGCGGCGAAGTAGCGCAGGTCCGCGTAGTCCGGCCGCGTCTGCACGGCCTTGTCCGCCGCGGCGCAGATAACCGGGAGCTGGGGCGAGTCGGGCGGCAGCGGCTCAAGGTAAGCCAGAATCATCTCCGGCTCTGAGACGAACTGGGCGGCGAGGCCGTTGATGCGCGACAGGCTGGTTCGGGGGAGAGTGTGTGTTTTAGAACCGGCTCGCGAAGCTGGTGCGGCTGGGGTTTGCATTCGGGCTCCGGCCAATGCGTATTCCCGGTGTTGGCCGGGTTTACTTTTTGCCCTCTTTGGCGGCCGGTTCTGGCGGTGCGGCCACCGGCTCGACACTTTTGACGGGGACCATAAAAGGTTGATGGCAGTGGGCGCAGCGGACAATTTTGCCGCGCGTGGAGTCTGGCGCTACGACGGTTCGTTGGCACTTCAGATTAGGGCAGATCATAGTCACTGCCATAGTTCACCCGCCTAAACCATGTTGCGCGTTTTGGTATCGGCTGATTGGCGGGTCGGCGATAGACGGTGCAGCAGGATGGCGCTGCCGGGCCCGGTTTTGCGTCGTGCAGGCAGGCGCGATGTCCAATACACGCGGGGCGGTAGGTCGTACACTCCGTCCGGCACAACTGACGCTCCGCCCGTTGGATGACTTGCGGTCTCATAAAAAAATGCGATGCGGTGGGATTCAATGCGTTGCGGTGGTGTTCGAAGGTGATCACGGTTATGAGAAGATGATCAGTGTTGGCCGATAAAAACGGCCTCCGCGTAGGCGCCAGAAAAAGGTGCTCAAGGTGATCAGTGTATTTGCACCGGGTTTTGATAATGTGCCGATAACCGCGTCCAGCCGCGCGGATACAGAGTGAGGCGCCGAGAAAGTATTTGTGAGAGGCAGGCTTTCTGTATCAGGCGATGCACAGTGTGTACCTTTGTATTGAGCCAGCACTTCCTTTGCGCCTCGCCGTGGCGCAATATCTCTAGGCATTCTAGATAAGTGGAATACGGAAGTCAAAAGTCACTACTTTCTAAGCACGGTGACGCCGCGGACCGGCGGCATGCCCGCGCTTGGCGCTTGGGCATGGCACCTGGCCCGTCGCGGCGGCTCATTGTGCCCGTTCGCCTGGCGGAACTGCACGGCGGATTATTTCTGTTTGGTGGTTTTCCGGCCCGGCCCGGGCCGGCTCTGCTTTGCGCTGTGATTACGCTTGATGGGGCGGCGGGATTGGGGGACCGCTATGGTCTGTCGGCCGCTGAGGTAGGCGCCTGTCAGGGAGTCTGGGGCGGCCATCAGATCGTCGAGCGTGCCTTGGGCGACGACATGGCCGCCGCGGACGCCGGGGCCGGGCCCGAAGTCGACAATGCGGTCGGCCGCCAGCATGGTGTCACGGTCGTGCTCGACGACGATCACCGTGTTGCCGAGGTCACGCAGGCGCTTCAGTGAATCCAGCAGCCGGCGGTTGTCGCGCGGGTGCAGGCCGATGCTCGGTTCGTCCAGGACGTAGAGCACGCCGACCAGCCCGCAGCCGATCTGGCTGGCCAGGCGGATACGCTGCGACTCGCCGCCGGACAGCGTCGGAGCGGCGCGGTCGAGCGTGAGGTAGTCCAGACCGACGTCGAGCAGAAATTGGAGGCGGGCGGAGATTTCTTTTAGCGGTTCGGCCGCTATCAGGCGGCGGACGTCGTCGAGAACCAGCGTGGAGAAGAATTCCAGCGCTTTGCGGATCGGTAGCTGGCAGATTTCGTTGATGTTGAATTCGATCGGCTTGCGCGCGTCGGAGGGGCGAGCCGTCAAGCGTACGGCCAGGGCCTGCGGGTTCAGGCGCGCCCCGTGGCAGCGCGGGCAGACGCCTTGCCGCATGAACTGTTCATAGAAGCGGCGCGCCAGCGGCGAGGTCGCCTTTTTGTGGCGGGCGTGCAGCTCCGCCAGTACGCCTTCGAACGGGCCGCCGTGCTTCCACGTTCCGTAGCGGCCGCGCCATTCGTACGTGATGTGCGTATTGCCGGTGCCGAAGAGTAGTGCGTTTCGGGCGGCGGGCGGCAGATCGCGCCAGGGCGTGCGCAGGTCGAAGCCCAGGTGCCGGGCGACGCCCTCATAAATATGGCGGCGCCAGCGGCCGGGCTCGTGGCGGAAGGCGGCCACGCACGGGGCGAGAAAGCTGAGCGAGGGGTCGGGGATGAGCAGCTCGGGATCGAAATCGAAGCGCGTGCCGAGGCCGTCGCAATGGGGGCACATGCCCTGCGGGCTGTTGAAGCTGAACATTTGCGGGTTCGGCGGCTCGAAGCCGAGGTTGCAGTGCGTGCAGGCGTAAGCGGAGGAGAGCAGGACGTCATTGGCGGTCTGCTTGCGGGAGCGCATGTGCGCCAGCCGGGCGCGTCCGGCCGGCGCCGGCTGCCCTACGCCTTCGGGCTGACCCTCGTCTTCGTGCAGGGTGGCGAGAATCGCGATGCCGCCTCCGGCTTCGAGTGCGGTATCCAGCGCTTCGGCCAGGCGCGGGCGGAGGTTGGGCCGCATTACCAGGCGATCGACGACGACCTCGATATCGTGGCGGCGGTAGCGATCGAGCGGCGGCGGATTCGAGAGGTCGATCACCTCGCCGTCGACGCGGGCGCGCACGAAGCCTTGCTGAATCAGCTCGGCGAACAGGTCCTTGTGCTCGCCTTTTTGAGCGCGGACTTTCGGGGCCAGCAGCATGAAGCGCGTGCCCTCGGGCAGCTCCAGGATGCGTGCCAGCAGTTGCTCGCGGGTTTGGGCAGTGATCGGCCGCCCGCAGTTGGTGCAATGGGCGGTGCCGGCGCGGGCCATGAGGACGCGAATGTAATCGTGAACCTGGGTGATGGTGCCGACGGTGCTGCGCGGGTTCCAGCCGCTGGTCTTCTGCTGGATGGAGATCGACGGCGCCAGGCCGGTAATCTGGTCGACGTCCGGCTTGGGCAGTTCGCCCATGAACTGGCGGGCGTAGGAGCTGAGGGATTCGACGTAGCGGCGCTGTCCCTCGGCGTAGAGCGTGTCGAACGCGAGACTGCTTTTACCCGAGCCAGACACGCCGGTGAAACAGATGAGCCGGTTCTTGGGCAGGTCGAGGCTGACGGAGCGCAAGTTATGCTCGCGCGCCCCGATTACGTGAACCATGTCCCTCTCGCTCGGCATTGTCGCTCGCGCCTTCATCGATTCCGTCTACTTCGCGGGTCGCCCACCTCGCCACGTGCGGCGGACACTGGCGCGGGCGGCGCGCTGGGGCTAAACAGCGCGACCATCCCCGGCAGGCGGCGCGGCTCTTTTCCGCGCGTCTGGCTCCGGCGGTGCGCACGGGGCCGGCCTTCCGGGCATGGTCGCTGAGAATACGCCGTAACGGCTTAGGCCGGCGGCATCTCGAAAATCGACTGTGTCTTAATCAGCGTGCGCTCGTGCGGGAAAGCGTGGAACGCGTGAATGTGGAACTCCGCGTCGCGCTCCTCGTGGTCGATGTACGAGAACGGGACCAGGTCGCCGTCGGCCCACTCCTCGTAAGCATGGAACCAGCCGCGCTTGCAGGCGTGCCGCAACAAGTCGTTATGTACAGACTTGTAAAGCGGCTCGTCCATGGTTTCAACCTGTGTGCTGATCATGTGCAGCCAGCCGTCCGGCAGATGCTTTTCCTGGTCGCGTTCGCCCTTGAGGCGGAAGCGCGCCACCAGGCCGCGGGCCGGCAGCACGTCGCTCTCGCAGGCGAGCAGCTCGGTCATGGAGCGCTGACCGGAGGTGACGGTGACGACGTGGTTCAACCCAACGATCCAAACGTCCGCATAATAGCGGCCCTGGGCCACCCGAAAATCGCGATAATGGCGAAACAGCTCCGGGTGCAGGGGTCGATCGTACAAAAACACGTGCAGATCGGCGGCTTGAACCAGCGCCTCGCACGTTCCCGAACGATTCATAGTCTCTTCAGATGCCATCCTTATTTCCGCACAAGCAAGCCAAAAAGTCGATTGTAGCAAGATTCGCTAGTAAAACACAACCTCTTTTCGCGGCGCCCCGTGGCCGTTGAATTCGGCCGGTCTTATCCGAGCCGTTTGCCGCGGGTTCGGTCATTGGCGACCAGCATGCACCCAAGCGACATCCGGCTCGAACCGCCGCACAGCGTCGAAACGTTTCTCAAACTATCTATCTACCAACACCCAAGTCACCCAGATGCAAAAACCTGGGCAACTCGGCTACCTCCGCCTAATGGTCTTTACGACTTCCCGCCCACCTGGGAAGGCCTTTTGACCAAATTATATACAAAAACCTGCCGCGTGTCGCAGGTATTTTGATCTGGAGCGAGCCTAAATTCGGTTCGCCGTCCCAGTTCGGCCCGGTTAAGACGGCGAGTCCAGAGCCGCCACGTGGCGAGACGCACCCAGGCGCCGGCCGCGCGACCGCACAGTCTTGGCCTCCATACCGCTTTTGGTCGTAAAAGCTGAACCCAGCTTTCGCAGTCGCTCGTAGCGTCTGCGGAGGAGGGTTTCGATACGGGGGCGGCGTACTTCGCGCAGGGCCTGGATGATCCAGGCCTCCAGGTTGCGGGCCGCACCGACCGGGTCGCGGTGGGCCGCTCCGAGCGGTTCGGGGATGACCGCGTCGATCAAGCCCAATTCCTTCAGGTGGCCGGGAGTAAGCCGCAAGGCTTCGGCCGCCCGAGGCGCCTGCTCGCCGGTCTTCCATAGGATTGCGGCACAGCCCTCGGGACTGATGACGGAGTAGTACGCGTACTCCATCACGGCCACCTGGTCGGCTACGGCGATGCCCAAAGCGCCGCCGCTGCCGCCCTCGCCAATTACGGCGGCAACCATCGGGACCGGCAGGCGTGATAGCTCCATCAGGTTTACGGCGATCGCGTGCGCGATGCCCCGTTCCTCAGCACCAATGCCCGGATAGGCGCCCGGCGTGTCGATCAAGCAGACGATCGGCACCTTGAACTTCGCCGCCAACTGCATTTTCTTGAGAGCCTTCCGGTATCCCTCCGGGTGGGCACAGCCGAAATTGGCCTCGATCTTCTCGCGTGTGTCGCGGCCTTTCTGATGGCCGATAATCATCACGCGCTGCCGGGCGATTCGGGCAAACCCGCAAACCATGGCCCGGTCATCGCCGTAGACCTTGTCGCCGTGCAGCTCGTAGAAGTCTTCGGTGATCAGGCGCAGGTAATCGCGAAGCAGCGGGCGGCGCGGATGGCGCGAAACCAGCACGTGATCCCAGGCTGTCAGCTTGCCATAGACCTGGCGAAGTGCTTCGTTGAGTTCTGCGCGTTTTTTCTCAATGGCTGAGAAATCACTCCCCCCGTCGGCTGCGGCGGCCTCGAGGCGCAGCAGTTCCTGTTCGATGACGTTTATGGGTCGTTCGAAATCGAGTAGGTAAGGCTGGGGCCCGTTCTTGGTACTCGGCTGCGTGCTCATATCTACCTGATTGCTAACCGCGCCTTTTCGAACGCATCTTCTGCGTCCTGTTGGACGGGAATACTACCTGCTATGGAGCGCCAAATGCAAGCGTATTTTTAGGCGTTGCTAAAGATTTGATGGTTTGCCTCAGGTCCTGAATAGGTCGTAAGCTCCTGGAAATCAAAGAGATAGAACGCGTTTGCATCGTCGGCCCGGGGCTCATGGGCGGATCGCTCGGCTTGGCGCTACAGGCGGCCGGGTTTGAGGGGAAGCTTCTTGCACTGGCTCGCGACCCCAGCGATCTGGAGGCCGCGATCGAGACCGGCGCGGTGCACGCCGGCGCGACCCGGCCGACGGATCTGCCCAAAGACGTTGGGCTGTTCTGCCTGGCGACGCCGCTTTCGGTCATGCCGGGTATGCTGCGGCAGCTTGCCCCGATCCTGGACGAAGCCGCCATCGTTACTGACGTTGGCAGCGTGAAGGTCCCAGTCGTAAACGCCGCCGGCTCCACGCTGAGCCACCCTTGTCGTTTCGTCGGGGCCCATCCGATGACCGGGTTCAACCAGCGCGGCGTGTCTTTCGCCCGCGCGGACCTGTTTCACGGCAAAACCGTGATACTGACGCCCGTTTCGGCGACTGCGCCTGAAGCCGTGCAGTGCGTTCGCTCAATGTGGGAGCTAACCGGGGCGCACGTGACCGAAATGTCGCCCGCGGCGCATGACGAAACCATAGCTCGCGTAAGCCATTTGCCGCACGTGGTTTCGGCCCTGACCCTGCTCCTGGCCGCGCGGCAGGAGGGGCTGCACGTGGCCGCGCCAGGGTTGATCCAGATGACCCATATCGCGTCGCGGGATCCCGATTTGTGGCAGGACATCCTGACCTCCAACCGCGAACAGGTCCGCGTGGCCATCAGCCAGCTCGTCGACGACCTGAAACAGTTGGACACCTGGCTGGAGCGCCACGAGGACGGCAACGTCCATCGTTTACTGGCGCGGGCCGTCCAGATCCGCAACGAATGGCTGGCCGAGAAGTTCCAGCGTCCGGACTGGATAGACTAACTCCGGCGGCTGTGCGACAATCTCCATCCTTATGACTGTCTATTGCATCGAAGTCCGACCGCGACCGGTTGATGGTCGCCCCGCGTCCGATCGAAGCCTGATCTTCAGACTACGTGAGGCCGGGTTGGCCGTGGAGAGCGGCTACGCGGAGCGGCTGTTCTTTTTGGACGGCGAGCTGGGAGCGCGGGATATCGAGCGGGTCGTCGAGCTGCTGATAGACCCGGTGACCGAAGAATTCTCGGTTCGTCGCGAGGGAGAGTCGGCCGTGCCGCCGGCCAAGGCCCGGACGGTCGAGGTTCATCGGCGGCCTGGGGTGATGGATCCAGTCGCCGAGAGCACGTTGGCGGAGCTGCGCGCGGAGGGAGTGGGGGTGCAGGCCGTCCGGACAGCGTGGCGGTACGTTCTTTTCGGGGAGATGACGGAGGCCGAGCTGCGGTCGGCGGCGGGGCGTGTGCTGGCGAACGACTGCATCGAGGAGGTGGTTATCGGAACGGCGGGGGTGAAGCCGGCGCCGCAACCGCCGGTCTTCGAATTCGTTCTGCGGCGCGTGCCGATCCGCGAGTTGGACGACGCGGGCTTGAATGAGCTGTCGCGCAGCGGACATTTGTTCCTCTCGCGCGAGGAGATGAAGGCGATTCAGGCTCACTACCGGCCGCTGGGGCGGGATCCGACCGACCTGGAGTTGGAAACGCTGGCGCAGACGTGGTCGGAGCACTGCGTTCACAAGACGCTCAAGAGCGAGATCGTGTATCGCGGCGAGCCTCTGCCTGGCGGAGCCGGGGCGTCTCGCGCCGGCGTCGCCTTCGAACGCCGCTACGAAAACCTATTGAAGGACACGATCGGGCGCGCGACGGCAGAATTGATGGAAGCCGGTCGCGGTCCGGAGTGTCTGTCCGTCTTCAAGGACAACGCCGGGATCATTGGATTCGACGAGCAGCATGGCGTGGCGTTCAAAGTCGAGACGCACAATCACCCGTCGGCGATCGAACCCTACGGTGGGGCGGCCACCGGAATCGGCGGAGTGATTAGAGATGTAATCGGCTGCGGGCTCGGCGCCCGCCCGATCGCTAATACTGATGTATTCTGTGTCGCGCCTTCCAACTGGCCGGCCGACAAGCTGCCGAAAGGCGTTCTGCATCCGCGGCGGATTTTGCGTGGGATCGTCAAAGGCGTGGCCGACTACGGCAACCGCATGGGCATCCCGACGGTCAATGGGGCGATCAACTTCGATCCGCGTTACCTTGGGAACCCGCTGGTGTACTGCGGCTGCGTGGGGTTGATTCCGCGCGACAAAATCGAGAAAGCCGCGCGACCCGGCGATCACATCGTGCTGATTGGCGGGCGGACGGGACGCGACGGGATTCATGGTGCGACGTTCTCGTCGGCCGAGCTGACGGACACGCACGCGGACGAATTCTCGCACGCGGTGCAAATCGGAAACGCGATCACGGAGAAGCGCTTTCTGGACGCGGTTCTGCGAGCGCGCGATGACGCGCGCGGCTGCTTGTACAGCGCGATTACGGATTGCGGCGCGGGCGGGCTGAGCAGCGCTGTTGGCGAGATGGCCGAGCACGTCGGGGCGACGGTTCACCTGGACAAGGTGCCGCTGAAGTACGCGGGACTGCGCTATGACGAAATCTGGATCAGCGAAGCGCAGGAACGCATGGTTCTGGCGGTGCCGCCGGAGCACCTGGAGCGTTTTCTCGAAATCATGCGCGAGGAGGAGGTGGAGGCGAGCGTCATCGGCGTTTTCGGCTCGGAAGGCTACGGCGGGGCACCGCGGCTGGTCGTCCACTACGAAGGAAAGATCGTCGGCGACCTGGAAATGGAGTTTCTGCACCGCGGCGTGCCGAAACGCAGCGCGGTTGTGGAATGGCACCCGCCACAGTCGCAATCCGAGCCCTCCCAATCCGGGCCCGCGCCGGAGCGCGGTGAAAACTCGGCTGGCGCCTGCGATGATCTGGGCCGGATGCTGCTGCGCGAGCTGGCGCGGCCGGACGTCGCGGCCAAGGAATGGGTGATTCGGCAATACGATCACGAGGTTCAGGGCGGGTCAGTCATTAAGCCGCTGGTGGGGCCGGGGCAGGGGCCGGGCGATGCGGCGGTTCTGAGGCCGGTGGCGGGTTCGCGGCGGGGAATCGCGCTGGGTTGCGGGTTGGCGTTGGAGCTGAGCGACGTTGATCCATACTGGATGGCCGCGGCCGGCATAGACGAGGCGGTGCGGAACGTGGTGGCGGTGGGAGGCGATCCGCGGCAGACGGCGGTGCTGGACAATTTCTGCTGGGGGCGGGCGGATGATCCGCAGCAGCTTGGCGGCCTGGTGCGGGCGTGCCAGGCGTGCTATGACGTGGCGGTCGCGTACGGTGTGCCGTTCATTTCGGGCAAGGATTCGCTGAACAACGAGTTTGCGCTGGATGCGGCGGACGTGGAGCCTTTGTTGGCGCTGTTGCGCGGGATGTCGGAAGGCGATGATCGCGACGCGGTGCGGCTCAGGGGCATTTTGCCTGAGTTGGAGCATCGCATTCGGCAGACGGGGCGTCTGGCCATTCCGGGCACGCTGCTGATCAGCGCCATCAGCATCGTTTCGGACGTGACGCGCTGTGTCACGAGCGATCTGAAGGCGTCCGGCAACGAGCTGTTCCTGGTCGGTGGAGTTCCGCAGGTCGGATTCGATCCGGCTGAGGCGGCCGGCATTCATGTGGCTGTCGCAGATGCGATTGCGGAGGGGCTGGTCGCGGCGTGCCACGACTGCAGCGATGGTGGATGGCTGACGGCGGTGGCCGAGATGGCGTTCGCGGGCGGGCGCGGGGTTGGGATTGCCGATGAGGCGCTCAGTCCAATGCGAGCGCAAGGTGCCAGCGAGGGCCATGCAATCCGAGCCCGAAGCGCAAGCCAGGGCCAAACAACCCGAAGCGCCGGTGAGGGCAACCCGAACACGTCGCCCTTTGCAGGAATGTGCGCGGGGTATGTGATCGAAACGGCGGACGCGGGGAAGCTGGGCGCAATGATGTCGCGGCGCGGAGTGCGGATTCTGGATTTGGGAATGGTCAGGCGCGACGACCTACTGAGCGTGGGCGGCCACAGCGTCCCGGTCAGCGAACTGCGCGCCGCCTGGGCGGGAAGCCCGGCCTGCGGCACTACCTGAAGCGCAAGCTTCGAGTTTGCCGCGTTAACGGCCCTTGCTGGCCGTTAAGTAGTCGCGCTCTCGATGCTCCGTTGATCTCCGAGCCCCTGCCCTTGCGTCAGCACGCTGTGCTACGAAAAAGGCCCGGCGACCCAACGGCAGCCGGGCCTGCAAATGCGTTCACTTCTGTTTGACTATCCCTCGAGCCAGAGTTCCCGAGTTTCGACGTTCAGAGCTTCGGCCAACTTCTCAACCGTGCGTCTTTGCGGGCGGCACTTGCGCGCAAGCAGCAGCGAAATGGCCGGCTGGCTGACGCCGATCGCCTTGGCCAGTTCAGCCTGGCTGATGTTCTTCCGCTCCATCAGCGCTGCCAGGCGCTCGGAAAACTCTTTCTTTTGATTCTGCAAGCGCGCCAGCGCCGCCGCACCGTCCGGCCGGTCCTCGACCGCAATCTGGTCAGCCTCGTCGACCGAGATGCCCAGGTGACCGTTATGCATTACAGGTCGCAGCGCTTCGGCAATCGAATAGAGAGCCATCGTCTTCTCTCTATCCGTCGCTTCCGGCGAACCAGCTAATTTGGCCAGTTGGACGACATGCTTCTGAATTTCATCATCGCATTCCATGAACGCGCGCAGGAATGCGGCCCCGACGGCGAGTTGCTCCTTGGGTATTTCTTGTGAGAGCATCGGCTTCCTATCAACTTTCATTTTATAACTCCCCGGGTGCACAATCGCGGCTCAATCGGTTAAATCATTCAAACGCTCGTACTCACCCGCAGATTCTCGTTCGTAATACCTCTGCACTGATTTTCGCCGCAGCCACAGGTTGGCGGTTTCGGCGAGCGTGTACTGATCGTCCTGTTTGTCCAGCACGCTCAGCACCCATATCACGCGCTTCCCGTCGCGGGCATAGGGGTACGCCTCCGTAGGCACGAAAACGACCGCTCGCAAATCGGCATGCCCGCCGAGTTCATCGTCGATGAGCACCTCCGCTAAGCGCAATTCCTTGAAATCACGTATCCAAAACCAGTCAAGGTCGACCGCCAAACCACCCACATCGTCGTGCTCCCAGTGCTCGAGCTTTCTCAGGTGGTCCCGAAGAGCCATTCTGTCGAAGGTCTCGCGACACAGGTTTCGAGCTTCAAAAAACGCGGGTCCAATAAACCTGACCTCATAAAGTCCAAGCTCTTCCACTGCGCGCCTCCGCGGAAGCATCGTCAAACCAAGCAATGAAATATAACATTTTTTCTGTTATAATTCAATCGCGCCTCGCTGACGTAGCACATAAGTACTGACAGGGTCGCAGTTTAGAGAACGTATTACTTCTTTGTATGTCCTATAACTTTATTGCAATTGCCTTGTATCAGTGTCCTCAATCTGGCCTCTTACAACGCACGTGACGTTGACCTCGCGCTGGACGTGCTCCGGCACCCGCGGCAACTTCTTGTCACACCTGATAGCTCAAAGCTGATGGCCGCCGGGCGCGCACACACGCGCCATCCGCGCATTCTGGCGGCGAATGTTCTACTTCCGCGTTGGTCTACTTCCGCGTCGGGATGGAGATGTTGATCAGGTAGACGCCGTCGCGCTCGAAGCGGATCAGTTCGATGTCCACCGCGTCGCCGGGAACCACCTGCTCCAGCACCAGGCCGACCTGCTTGAGGCTGGTGGTCGGCATGTTCTCGATCTGGCGAATGATGTCGCCGGGCTCCAGCGCTTTGCGGGCCGGGCCGTTGCGCTCGACCTCCTCCACCATCATGCCGGTCAGCCCGGCCAGGTCATATTGGCGGCGCACGCGGCTGGGGATGGTTGTCAGCTTAATACCCAAAAGCTTGCGGGCCAGGCTGTCGCCGTCGGGCAGCGGCGTGACCCGTATGGGTACGTCGAAATCCAGGGTTCTTCCGCCGCGCTTGACGGCCAGGTTCATATTGTCGCCGGGGTGCGCGTTCAGCAGGTGCACGTAGTAGTCGATGCCGTCCCGAACCGGCTCGCCGTTTACCCGCAGAATTTGGTCCCGGACTTTAAGGCCGGCGTCGGCGGCGGGACTGCCCGGGCGCACCTCCTCAACCTCCGCCCGCGGGCCGCTGACGCGCAGCCCCACTTGAACGCGCTCGCGGCGCTCCAGGTCAAGCATGACGGGCAGCGTCTCCCAGAGGCGGTCGACCGGAATGGCGAAACCGATGTTCTGCGCGTCGCCGCGAATAGCGGTGTTAATTCCGATCAATTCGCAGTTTACGTTCAGGAGCGGCCCGCCCGAGTTGCCCGGGTTGATCGACGCGTCCGTCTGGATGAGGTTTTTGTAGGTCACATTGTCGTTGAACACCAGGTCGCGCCCCAGCGCGCTGACGATGCCCGCGGTCACCGTGTGCTGCAGCCCCAGCGGGTTGCCGATCGCGACCACGGTCTCGCCCACCAGGATGTCGCCGGTGTGCCCCAGTTTCACGCTGGCGAACGCGTGCTCGCCGGAAACCTTCAGGACGGCCAGGTCGTGCTCGGGGTCAACCGCCACAATTTCCGCGGTTTCACTCTTGCCGTCAGAGAAGGTGACCTGCACGTCAGAAGCCTGGGCCACGACGTGCGCGTTGGTCACCACGTAACCCGCTGAATGGATGACCACTCCCGAGCCGATGCTGTGAACCTTATGCCGCCGCACGCGCGGGGCGAAGTCAAATATGCTCTCAAACAAACTCACCGAGCGCATCTGAACCACGCGCGTGGTGCTGATGTTCACGACCGCCTCGCGGCAGCGCTCGAAAACGTCGACTACCGGCGAGCGCCGCAGGTCGCCGGATTGGCGATGCTCCGCCGGCGGCGCGGCCCAGGCAATGGCGGCCCAGGCGCTCAGGAGGCCGACGGCCAGAAACGCTCCGCACCAGCGTCCCGTTAACATGCAGCGCGTAGCGCGCCCCGCATATTTTTCGAACAGGCGTGTCATGCCTACTCCTGACTGTTTTTCGGCATTCTCAACCAGCGGACGGCCCGTGCAAGCTGCCGCCGTCAAAAAATGGGCGGTGGGGACGCGGTGCCAGGAGGCCGGACGGGCCGGCGGTTGGCCGTCTGGAACTTGAGATGCACTTAACCGAGGGCATGTCCGCGCTTACAGCTTGGACATGGCACCCGACGGGACATGGCACCCGACGTCACGCCGCACACGTTGACGCCCTGGCCCGACGCCCAGGCACGCTACCGGTTGCCCCCTGCCCCCTTTTTGCCACGGTTGGCCGGCTTGGGTGCTGCTGATGTTCCGGCTTCTATTGCCGCCCGCGTCGATCTGTGGCATAATCATGGGTTCTTGACACCCGTGGGAGAGTTGAATGGGAACGACGCTCGGCGCCTTGCTCGAGCTTCAGGATATCGAACTTCAGCTCGTGGATATTCGCCGCCAGCTTGCGCAGAAACAGCGCCTGGTCGAACGCCAAGCCGCCAAGTTGCAAGCCGCGCGTGACCGGCTGGCCGCAGAACAGGAACGCCTGCGACGCACGCAGATAGAAATCGATACGATTGATCTGGATCTGAAAGGCCGCCAGGCGCACGTATCCCGCTTGCGCGAGCACCTCAACACGGTCCGGACCAACAAGGAATACGCGGCCGTCCTGGCTGACCTCAATAACGAAAAAGCAGACGCTAACCGCCTTGAGAGCCGCGAACTGGAACTCATGGCCGAAATGGACAAACAGCGCCAGGCTGTGGCCGCGGCAGAGGAGGTCGAACGGGCCGAGGCCGACCGCCTGCGCGATTTTCAAGCCCAGGCCAGCGGAGCCATGGCGACCTTTTCCGACAAGCTGAAAGAGTTGGAGGCGCGGCGCGAGGAATCCATCGCCCAGCTCGAAGGAAGAACCGTCAACCTCTTCGAACGCCTGTCGGAACGGTACGAAGGCGAAGTCCTCGCGAAAATCGAACGCACGCACCCGCGCCGCGACGAATTCATCTGCAGCGGCTGCCACATGAGCATCTCCGCGGAACATTTCAACGCCGCCATGGTCCGCGACGATGTGCAGAGCTGCCCGAATTGCGGCCGTATCCTATATATAGATAAGAGGAAGTGATTCCGTGAGCGGCGCGTGGGCCTGATTATTCACGTTGATGGCGGGGCACGCGGCAATCCCGGCCCGGCTGCGGCCGGAGTTGTGATCCACACCGACGACGGTCAACCGATTCACGAGGCGGGCTACTTCCTCGGCCGCCAGACGAACAACGCCGCCGAGTATCAGGCATTGTTGCGGGCGCTGATGCGCGCCGAAAAGTGCGGCCCGCAGACGCTTTCGATTTACTCCGACAGCGAGTTGCTCGTGCGGCAGGTTACGGGCGAATACGACGTTAAGAGCCCAAAACTTCAGCAGCTCTACGAGCAAGCCCAACTTTTCCTGCTGCGGGCCCCGCGCTGGACGCTGCGGCACATCAAACGCGAAGAGAACGCACGCGCCGACGAGCTTGTGAATATGGCGCTCGACCGCGAGAGCGACGTGATCGTATTCGATGCAGATTCCACGGCTGCCGCAGGCTCGTCTCAAAATCCCGGCGCCGGAGAGGCGGCAGGAGCGCGAGCCGAAGGTGATCCGGCAAAGTTGCCGTCCTGGGCCGATCCGGGCGCGCGATCCGCTGCCGAGCCAAATGTGCCGGCCTCAGCGGTCGAGGCGCACCGCGTACGCGTGGTGCTGGCCCGCGCTTCAAACATCGATATCTGCCCGGCCGCCGCCTCGCTGCCGCCGGAATTCAGCATAACGGCCACGCTGCCCGCCGGGTTGTGCATCCACGCCGCCCATTCGATTCTGCCGACCGTTCTGGCGATGCTCAATACCGAGCCGCAGGAATTCGCGACCATCCCGACGCTGACGGTGCGCTGCAACCGCCCCGGCTGCGGGGCCGTTTTCCACCTTTCTCCGCTGCGCTCCCCGAACGGCAAGCCATAGGGCGCCGTGCGGGGGCATCACGCCGGATTGATGAATGGCGGCTGCCAAACGCGGGTCGCCCCTTGACCGCCGGCGCGCCTGCGGCGATTTTGTGGACATGGATCCCCTAGCTCTCGACCCCTATAGTTTTCAAATGTCGCCGCCGCCGCCGCGGCATGATCCGGTGCCCGGCGCCGACTTTGAAACACTTTGTGCCCATTTTGGCGAAGACCGCATGGCCCAGCGGGGCGCGGTCGCCGTGCCGATATACCAGGCTTCGACGTTCATGTTCCCCGACTCAGCCGCCTGGGAGCAGCGCGAAGCCCCCGATAGTCCGTATTACGAGTACACCCGCGTCGGCAATCCCACCACCGCGGTGCTGGAAGCGAAAATCGCCCGCCTCGAGCACGGCAACTGGGCCCTGGCCCTGGGTTCGGGCATGGGCGCGATCGCTGCCGCCATTAATGCCTGCGTTCACGCCGGCGCCCATGTAGTTGCCAGCGGCACGATTTATTGGCCGACCCGACGCTACTTGCGCGACTACCTGCCGCGGTTCGGCGTCGAGACCACTTTCGTTGATAGCTGCGACCCGGCCGACTTCGAGGCGGCCATCCGGCCGAACACCAGGCTCATGTACCTCGAAAGCCCGACCAGTGGGCTGTTCGAGATGCCGGACGTTGCGCCGATCGCGGCCGCGGCACGCGCGCGTGGAGTGGTCACGGTTTTCGACAACTCGTGGGCGACGCCGTGCTTCCAGACCCCGCTGGACCTGGGCTGTGATCTAGTCGTACACAGCGCCACGAAGTTCATCGGTGGCCACAGCGACGTAGTCGCGGGCCTGGTCGCCGGGCGTGAAGACACCCTTCGCCGCCGGGTTTTCCGGGAGCTGGAGCTGCTCGGCAGCGTGTGCGACCCATTCGCCGCCTGGCTGCTCATTCGCGGGCTGCGCACGCTGAAGGTGCGCATGGAACAGCACCAGCGCAGCGGGCTGGCGCTGGCCCGCTTTCTCGAGCAGCACCCGGCCGTCCGCCGCGTGTATCACCCCGGCCTGGAGAGCCATCCGCAGTACGCGATCGGCCGCCGCCAGCTTCGCGGCTACAGCGGGCTGTTCAGTTTTGAGCTGCACGACCAGTCGCGCGAGGCGACGAACCGCTTCATGGACCGCACTCGCCTGTTCACGATCGGCGTGAGCTGGGGCGGCTACGAGAGCCTGGTAATCGGTGGGACGTTTATTTCGAAGGACCCGCAGCAGCCCGCCTGGATCATCCGCCTGCACACCGGCCTGGAGGCGACCGAAGACCTGATCGCCGATGTAAAGCAGGCGCTGGAGTCGTGACATGCCGCGCCCGAGCAGACCGCGCCGTCCCAGTCCGCCTGACCCGAGCCCGAAGCGCCAGCGCAAGCCGGTTACGAAGCCACGAAGTTCGATTTTCAAATCGAAGCCGACATTTGAGCACCCGCTCGCGGCGCGCTACGCCTCGCGCGAGATGGTCGCGATCTGGAGTCCGCAGCAGCGCTACTCCACCTGGCGCCGCATCTGGGTGGCCGCGGCCGAAGCGGAACGCGAGTTAGGGCTGCCCATTACCGCCGGCCAGATTCGCGCCATGCAGGCCGCGGTGGATGACATCGATTTTGACGCCGTCGCGGAGTACGAGCGTCAAACGCGGCACGATGTAATGGCCCACATTCACGCTTTCGGGGACGCCGCCCCCGCCGCCCGCGGAATCATCCATCTGGGGCTCACGAGCATGGACGTGGTCGACAATGCGGACCTGCTCCTGATGCGCGCCGCGCTCGATTTGCTCCAGCGGCGGCTGGTGGCGGCAATGCGCGTGTTGGCCCCATTTTGCGAGAGTAACGCCGATTTGCCGACGCTGGGCTTCACGCACCTTCAGCCGGCCCAGCTCACGACCGTGGGCAAGCGCGCCACCCTGTGGCTCGACGATCTGCTGCGCGCGACGCAGGCCATCGATCGCGTCCGCCGCAACCTCGCCTGCCGCGGCTTACGCGGTGCGACCGGCACGCAGGCTTCCTTCCTCCAGCTCCTGGGCGACCGGGCGAAGGTTCGCCGGCTGGAGCAGTCTTTCGTTCGCCGCCTGGGGTTCGAGCACTGCTATCCGGTCGTAGGACAAACGTACTCGCGCCAGATCGACGCCGAGATTCTGGCCGCCCTCGGGCTGCTGGCCGGCGCGACGCACAAGCTGTGCAACGACATCCGCATTCTAGCCATGCTGAAGGAAATTGAAGAACCCTTCGAGCGCCGGCAGGTCGGCAGTTCCGCCATGCCGTACAAGCGCAACCCGATGCGCTGCGAGCGCGCCACCAGCCTGGCCCGCTACCTAATCAGCCTGATCAGCTCGGCCTATCACACGCATGCGGCGCAGATGCTCGAACGCACGCTGGACGATTCCGCCAACAAGCGCCTCGTCGTCCCCGAGGCCTTCTTGACCGCCGACGCGCTGGCCATCCTGTTGAACAACATTTTTGACGGCCTGGTCGTCTACCCGGCCATGATCGAGGCACACCTGGCGGCCGAACTGCCGTTCATCGCCAGCGAAGAGATTCTGATGGCCGCCGTCGCAGGCGGCGGCGATCGCCAGCAACTACACGAGCGTTTGCGCGAACACAGTCAGGCCGCCGGCGAGGGCGTGAAACAACTTGGCCGTCCGAACGACCTGCTGGAGCGTCTGAAGGCCGATCCGGCGTTTGTCCACGTGAAATGGTCCGGCCTGCTGAACCCACAGCGCTACGTCGGCCTGGCCCCGCAACAGACGCGCGAGTACTTGAAGCGCATTCTTGGTCCGGCGCTGAAGGGGCTGGACCTCGGGCCGGCGCCCAGCGCTGAACTGCATGTTTGATCAGCGGCGCGGCTGAGTGCTTTTGTTCTACACTCGCTTGCGCATCTCCTCCGCCAGCGCCTTGAAAGCCTCCGTCTCCTTCTTCGTCTGCCGGACGAAGCTGTTCTCCTCCGGCGTGCCGAGGACCGCCCGCATCTCCTCCGCATTGCGGAACGTAGCTTGGCGGAAGGGATTGTCGTAATCCTTCTTGCGGCTGATGTAGACCTGCTGGCAGACGAATTCCTGGATTCGCACCGCCTCGGTTAGCGCCGCGTCCCAGATCTCCGGGGTCAATTTGGTCACCCCAAGCAGCTCGAGTAGCGTCGCCAGCGCGTGTTGCTGTTTGTGCTTTGGATACTCCGCCCACAGCTTGTCGTATGCCGCGTGAATCTCAAACCAGTTACGGTATTTGCCGGCCTTGATCTCGCTAATGAGCCGGGCGCTGTCCGGGCCGCGCATGAGTTGTCCGCCCAGGTTGACCCACTCGCGCTGCCGCGGTCCGGCCAGGTCCTTGCCCATGGTGTCCAAGGTGGCCTGCGGATGGGCGGACAAGTAGGCCACCAGGTTTTTGACCGCGTAGTAGTGAAGCATTTCGCGATAGGCGAGATAGCCCTCGCGCGGCTTCATAATGACCACCTTGCGGTCGCTCTTCTCCATGTTCTCGCCGAGCACTTCCAGACCTGCCGTGCGCTGCGGGCTGCTTAGCAGCAGTTCCCGCCCGAGCGCCGCCAGATCTTCAAGGCTGTGTTCGGCCGCGTCCTTTCCATCGGCCCGCAGTCGCGCCCGCGCGGTCCAGATTTCCAGCAGGCGCAGGGCGTCGAAGATTTCCTCGATGGTATCCGGCGCCAGCGAATCAAACTCAATGTTCTGGGTCTTGGTTTTGCGCGTGTCGCGAACCCGTACTTTCCAAGTAGTCCGGGCCAGAGCATACATGTTGTAGCGCCACCAGAACGCCGGCATCACCTCCAGACGCTGCGCGGCCTGATTGTCGTTCACCAGTGCAAATGGCAGCGGGATGTTCAACTCGGCCTGGTAATTGCCCTTGCTCAGCAAGGTGAAGCTGGCAAAGCGGCTGGAGTGCTTCAGCGTCACGCACAGCCCCGGCCAAAAGCCGCGCCCCGCCTCAATCTCGCCGTCGTTGGCGCGGCTGTTGTGGTTTGAGCCCAGCGTGGCCCCGGCCGCCACGTTACTCTGGCCTTTGACCAGCGCGGCCGTCAGAAACGAGTTGTTGTGGTGTTGTTCGTGTGCCGGGAACACCAGATTGTGCAGGATTTCGCAGCAGGAAACAGTAGAGTTGCTGCCCAATACAGAGTGAATCAGGCGGGCGCCGTACTTGAGGTTGGAGTTGTCGCACAGCACGAAACGTACCGCCTTGCAACCATAGAAGACGTGGCAGCCCAGGCCGATGATGCCGTTGACCAGTTCCACGCCTTCGCCGATCTGCGTGGGCTCTTCGGCGCTGGAGTTGATGGTCAGGTTCTTAAGCTTGTTGGCGCCTTTGATGTAACAGCACGGTCCGATCTTGACGTCCTTGATGATGCGGCAGTTCTTGATGACACAGGCGTCGCCCACGGTGCCATAGAAGCCGCGGCGCGAATCGAACTGGTTTTCCGTTATTTGCCGCAGGCGGGCCTGAAGCTCGGCATCTTCACGGTAGCGGGCCCAGAGATAGGCGTCGGCGGTCGTCATCCCGTCAAAGGGGATCACCGCCCGCCCGGACGCCTCGTTCACCAGGTCCAGCCAGACGCGCACTTTTTCGTCTTCGCCGTCCTTGACGATGCCGTTGCCGAACTTGGCGTAGTTGGTGGTATGCATTTCGTCAATGTTCAGCAGCATCACATTCGCGCCCAGGATGAAATGCGCCAAGTGGCGGACGTTGTTGATGGCGCAGTTATCGCCGATGTCGCAATTGATGATCAAGCTGCCGGAAATGCCCACGGGCTTCTGCAAATCATGGTGTTCCAGAATCACGCGCTCCATCCGCCCGATCCGCACCAGGCCGTAAAACTCGCTGTTCTTGATCAGGCGCGGATCGAAGGGGTCGGCCACGAGCATGTGGTCCCAGTCAGCGCAGGTGTTGTTGTTCTTGACCAGCGTCTCGATTTCGTCGGCCCGCAGGTGCCGCCAATAGTCCTTGGGGCGCCCGACTTGCTGGTTTCGTAAGTAGTACTCGTCCTGGCCTGCGGGCCGGTACTGCGGCGGAACAAACTCGCGCCCGAACTCCTCCAGCGGCAGTACTTTGACTTCACGCATGCTCTTATCCTCGTGAGCCGAACACCTTGCTGCTATTTAGCGCGTTGCCCGATTTTGCGCCTCATGAACCAATACGATGAACCGTGCGGGGGGTGCAAACTTTCGGTTCGCACACGCCGAGGGCATGCCCGCGCTTAGAGCTTGGACATGGCACCCAGGCACACGCCGAAGGCATGCCCGCGCTTAGAGCTTGGGCATGGCACCCAACCTTGGGCATGGCACCCAACCTTGGGCATGGCACCCAACC
>JAGPEO010000165.1 GCA_018056925.1 Phycisphaerae bacterium | reverse complement strand
TGGCGCGCGATCGCCGTTGGCGAACTGTGGCGGTACCGCGAGTTGCTCTACTTCCTGGTTTGGCGCGACATCAAGGTGCGGTATAAGCAGACGGTTATCGGGGCCGCTTGGGCGATTCTCCAGCCGGTCTGCACCATGGTTATTTTCTCCATATTCTTCGGCGCGTTTGCGCGCATTCCTTCAGACGGCGTGCCGTACCCGATCTTCGTGTACGCCGGTCTGCTGCCGTGGGTTTTTTTCGCCAATGCGGTCTCGCAGGGCGGCGTCAGCCTGGTGAGCCAGACGCATCTGTTGACCAAAGTGTATTTCCCGCGCTTGTTCTTGCCGGCGGCGTGCATCGGTGTCGGCCTGATCGATTTTGCATTGAGCTTTGCGGTGTATATCGGACTGATGTTCTGGTATGCGCACACACCGGGGCCGGCGATTTTGCTGGCGCCCGTGCTCGCCGGCCTGACCGCGGTCACCGCGCTGGGGGTGGCAGTGCTGCTGAGCGCGTTGACCGTCGTGTACCGCGATTTTCGGATCGTGGTTCCGTTCATGGTGCAGATCTGGTTTTTCCTGAGCCCGGTGGTGTATCCCGTGACGATCGTTCCGGAGTCATGGCGATGGATCATGGCGCTGAACCCGATGACCGGAATTATCGGCGGCTTTCGGGCGGCATTACTCGGGCAACCTATGGACTGGCCGGCGCTGAGCGCGGCGGTAGTCGTTTCCTGCGGCGCGCTAGTCGTCGGGATTCTGTATTTTCGGCGCACCGAGCGGTTCTTTGCAGATGTGGCCTGACGCATGAAAGATGCAGTCGTTCGCGTTCAGGGTCTCGGCAAGCAATATCGCATCGGCCTGCGCCGTCATGCGAACCGCACCTTCGGCGAGATGCTGGTCGAAGGCCTGGCGGCGCCTTTTCGCAGAAAACGGTCGACCGGGGCGGGCGCGGATTGCGACGATGGCCTCATCTGGGCGCTGCAGGATGTCTCGTTCGACGTCGCACGCGGCGAAGTGGTCGGAATAATCGGAGCGAACGGTGCGGGCAAAAGCACGCTTCTGAAAATCCTGTCGCGCATTACTGAGCCGACGACCGGCCGGGCACTGTTGCGCGGTCGCGTGGCGAGCCTGCTGGAGGTCGGCACCGGATTCCACCCCGAACTCACCGGCCGCGAGAACATCTACCTGAACGGCGCGATGTTGGGCATGAAACGGGCGGAGATCGCGCGCAAGTTCGACGAGATCGTCGCGTTCGCGGAGATCGAGAAGTTCCTGGACACGCCCGTCAAGCGCTACTCGAGCGGCATGTATGTGCGGCTGGCTTTCGCCGTCGCGGCCCACCTCGAGCCCGAGATCCTGGTTGTAGACGAAGTGCTGGCCGTCGGCGATGCGGACTTTCAGAAGAAGTGCCTTGGCAAGATGCAAGGCGTTAGCCGTTGCGAGGGGCGCACCGTGCTGTTCGTCAGCCACAACATGGTGGCGCTGCGCAACCTGTGTATGCGCGCTCTCTGGCTGGACCGCGGTCGGATCCGCGCGGAAGGCGAGGCGGCCGCGGTCGTCCATGAATATTTATCATCGCAAGGTGCGACTGCCAGCGCGCCGGACATCGACCTAACGCGCTGGGCGAATCGGCGCGGGAGCGGCAATGTGCGCTTCACGCGCGCACGGCTGCTGCGGGACGGCCGGCCCTGCGGCCGCTTCGAGCGGCTGGGGCCAATGACGCTCGAGTTCACCTTTGAGGCCAAAGCGCCGACGCGGGTAAACCTCTCCGCGATCTGCGCCACCAACGGCGAGATCATCAAGGTGCTCCAGCTCGCGCATCAGGACTCGCCGGGCTTCGATCCGGAAGTCACCGCCGGTCAGCACACCGTACGCGTCGAAATAGACAGGTTGCCGCTGCAGTGTGGTGAATACCACTGGATGCTCGGGCTGCACACGGAAGCGCTGGTCGCCGAGGACGTGGTCTTTGATATCCTGCACTTCGTCGTCGAAGACGAGCTGCGCACCAGCCCGCGCCCCTATCGTTCGATCAACGCCCACGGTCTGTGCACGCTGCTGGCCGACTGGCGCTACGTGGAGGAGGGCTGCCATGCCGTCCAGCCGGTGTGATCACATTCCGACGGTTATAAACTTTGTGCGCCAGCTTCAGCCGCGCTCGATCCTGGACATCGGAGTCGGCTTCGGCAAATGGGGGCACCTGTTCCGCGAGTACACGGACATCGTGCAGTCGGAGCTGGACCCCAGCCGCTACCGCCGCGAGAACTGGCAGACGCGGATCGAAGGAATCGAGGGGTTCGCCCCATACATCACGCCGCTGCACGAGTACCTGTACGACGAAATTCACATCGGCGACGTGTGCTCAGTCCTCCCGAGGCTGGGTCGGTACGACGTGATCTTCGCGGGCGACGTCATTGAGCACCTGGAGAAAGCGGCGGGCATCGACTTGGTGAAGGAGTGCCTCCGCCACGCCGACCGCAGCGTGATTTTCAGCACGCCGGCGGTCTACGTCGACCAGCCGGTGGTCTGTGACAACGAGTTGGAGATCCACAAAAGCCGCTGGACCGCGGACGACTTCGCCGCCATCGGCCCCTGCGTCACGCAGGTCACCGAAAACAACATCCTGGTTGCGGCGTACGCGCACTACGGCGTCACGCTGACAACAGGAGCGACGAATCCCGCGACGGACCTGCGCGCCCAAGGCATCCGCGCGCTCTCGCGCGCCTTGGTGGAATGCATCGCGGTCAGGATTCAGCGATGCTTGCGTCCGGCTTCGTTCAGCAGTTTTCCCGGATCGAATACCTACTGGAACGAACGCTACCGCACGGGCGGCACCTCGGGCGCCGGCTCGTACGGAGCGCTAGCCGAATACAAGGCCCATGTGCTGAACTACTTGATTCGCGAGCACGCTATCGAATCGGTGGTCGATTGGGGTTGTGGTGACGGGAACCAGTTGGCGTTGCTGGATGTGCCGCACTACCTCGGACTGGATGTGTCTTCCACCGTGATCGACCGGCTGCGGGCGCAGTACGCCGGCGACAGCCGGCGTGAGTTCAAGGTGTTGAACACCGCCACCGCCGAAGTTCCGCTGGCTGAAATGGCACTCTCGATGGACGTGGTCTATCACCTGACGGAAGACGACGTCTTTGAGCGCTACATGGACTCGCTCTTCAACTCCGCGACGCGCTTGGTGGTCATCTACTCCTCTAATCACGCAGGGCAGAACGGCGCGCCGCACGTCCGCGATCGCGAGTTCGCTTCGTACGTCGCAGCACGGCACCCGGGTTGGCAACTGGTCTGCACCATCCCGAATCCTTACCGCCTGCTCAGCCGGGCCCAGTTCTTCATCTACGGCCGCCAGACGAAAGCCAGCATATCAGCCGCCGAGCCGGCGCACGCACTGGTCTAAAGTGTCGAACGGGAGACGCGATGGGCATTCTGGTCCTGGGTGAAGAGCTCTTGGCGCCCTCGCATGAGTGGATGCGCCACATGCTCGAAGCGCTGGCCGAGGATGTCGCGGTGCTCTGCTCGCCGGATCCGTCCTGCCATAAGTACCGCGATCGCTTTCGCACCGTCGCCCTCGACTCGGACAGAACTCTCTGGACCCGCATCAACCGTCGCTTCGGCCGCGCCCCGATCCAGCGAAAGCTCGCCGAGGCCGCCGCTGATCCAGAGGTGGACCTGGTGCTCGTGCACTATGTCACGACAGCGAATCGCTTTACGTCAGTCTGGCGGGAACTCGGCCGGCCGGTCTTCGTCTGCTGCCACGGCTACGATGTTACCTGGGACTTGCGCGAGCAGACCGGCGCATTCCGCCCGGTCCATCGGGCGGACTATCGGGAACAGGTGCGGCGCCTGGGCCGCACGGTCCAGTTCATTGCGAATTCGCACCACACGGCGCAGCGTCTGCTTGAGATCGACGTTCCCGCGGAGCGCATCCACGTCAACTACCTCGGCGTGGACGTCCCTCCCCAGCCGCGCCGCGAGGTGAAGCGGTCCGGCCCGCTCAACATTCTCTACCTCGGCCGCCTGATCGACTGCAAGGCCCCGGACCTCGTTATCCAGGCGTTCGATCGGGCCTGCGCCCGTGGCCTGGACGCCACGCTGGACATTGCGGGCGACGGGCCACTACGGCTTACGTGCGAACTGCTTCGCGCCCGCTCGCGGTTTAAGGAGCGCATCCGCATGCACGGCGCGGTCGACGCCGCGACAGGGCGCCGGCTGCGCGAAATGGCGGATATGTTCACCGCCCACAGTTGCCGCGGCCCGATCAGCGGCCAGGAGGAAGCTTTTGGCGTCGCCTTCGTCGAAGCCATGGCCGCCGGCCTGCCCGTCGTCACCGGCAAAAATGGCTCGCTTCCCGAGCTCATCCAGAACGGCGTTGAAGGCATCTTGTTCGAGCCGGGCGACATCGAGGCCCACGCACAGGCCATGCTTGATCTTGCTTACGACCCGCAACGCCGGCACGCAATGGGCCAAGCCGCCTGGCAACGCGCCCACGACCACTTCACCACGGAAACCTCGACGCGAAACCTGAAACGCATCCTCAAGCTATACAGCCGCACACCAGACGCGCTGCATCCCTGCTCGCCTATTTGAGAACCCGCGCGGGTCCGCGTTCATATTACGTTGCTGCTTTCCGTACTTGCTACTTGCGGACGTGGTAAACCTCCACGGCACACTTCCGCATTCGGACAAGGCTCGGCCGCTCGCGTTGCGCGACGCCGAATCGCGCACTGTCATAGAATGAGTCGGGTAAGGACGCGCCAGACGTCATCAGGAGAAGCGCCGATGTTGGCTTGTTGCCCGCGCGCGGATCATCGAGCGCAGTGTTTGAACGGGTCGGTAAACGCGCGCTTATTCGTTCGTTACGCTGGGTTGGCAGTTCTGCTCGTTCTGGTTCCGGGCTGTCCGCAGCCGGCGCCGCCCGCGAGCACCAGTGTGGCGGTGCAATCAGTGGCCGGCGGCCTGGCATCGCCGGTGGGTTTCGTGGAAGCGCCTGACGGCAGCGGGCGGTTCTTCATTGTGGATCAGATTGGGGTTATTCGCGTGCTGGACGCGGGCGGCGCGCTGCTCCCGACGCCTTTCCTGGACGTGCGCGACCGCATGGTGCAGTTGAATGCCGGCGGCGACGAGCGCGGACTGCTGGGGCTGGCATTTCATCCAGACTATGCGAACAACGGGCGCTTCTTCATCTATTACAGCGCCCCAAGGGGCGCCGATGTTCCGGCAGGATTCAATCACGAAACTCACGTTTCAGAGTTTCGCGTCTCAGCGGACGCGAACGTTGCAGACCCGGCCAGCGAGCGCGTGCTGCTGCGCATTCCGCAGCCGCAGTCCAATCACAACGGCGGCGACCTGGCGTTCGGGCCGGACGGCTTCTTGTATATTTCGACCGGCGACGGCGGCGGCGGTGGCGACGTCGGCTTCGGGCATACGCCCGGGTTAGGCAATGCCCAGGACATTGCCAGCTTGTTGGGCAAGATATTGCGAATCGACGTCAACAGCGGCGACCCGTACGGCATTCCGCCGGACAATCCGCTGGTCAACGTGGATGCCGCCCGCCCCGAAATCTGGGCCTATGGTTTGCGAAACCCGTACCGCTTCTCGATCGACACGCAGTCCGGCCAGACGCGGTTGTTCGCGGGCGACGCCGGCCAGGCCCTACGCGAGGAAATCGATTTGATCGAGAGCGGCGGCAATTATGGGTGGAACATCCGCGAAGGCACATTATGCTTCGACCCGTCGAGCCCAGGTAATCCGCCTGCCACCTGCGCGACTACCGGCGCACGCGGCGAACCGCTGCTGAATCCGATTCTCGAATATCCTCACACGGACGCAGCCGGCAACCCGTTCGGCAGCGCCGTCATCGGCGGATATGTATATCGCGGTTCGGCTATTGGCGGCCTGGCCGGGCGCTACATCCTCGGCGACTTTTCCGCGGGCTCAGTGGGCGGCAAGGTGTTCGCGGCCACGGAGGCGGCTGACGGCACGTGGTCGTTCAGCGAAGTGGCAATCAGCAACGGCACTAATGGGCGGCTCGGGCGGTTTGTGAAAGGTTTCGGGCGCGACTCGGCGGGCGAGGTCTACGTGCTCACGTCGCTAGTGGCCGGGCCGTCACGTGATACGGGCGAAGTCCTGAAGCTTGTGGCCGCGGATCAGTAGCGGGCCGTTGAAGCCGGCTTGCGGGCAAGCTCGCTTGGGGCCATTAGCTCTGGGCAGGCCCTTCCGGCGGCGCCTCCGGATACTGCGCCTTATTTTGGGCCGGCGTAGCCTCGGCGCGCGGCTCTGGCGCAGGCGAGTCCAGCCGGGGCTCGGACGGCGAGCGAAGCTTTGGCTGGTTTGGGTCTTTCGGGGCGCGGTCGATCTCGTCGTTGATCTCGTTTAGACCGCGCTTGAATTCGTTCAGCGAGCGGCCCAGAGAGCGCGCGACTTCGGGCAAGCGGCTGCCGAAAAGCAGCAGCGCCACGAGTCCGACCAAGAGAATAGTCCAGTGATCAAGCCAGGCGAGAATCATTCCATTATTCCTCTTAAGTGCCCGGCGTTCCGGGGAGCTTCGGACCCCAAGCACCTCGCGGGCCGATCGGCTAGGCTCGTTCGGCGCGCGACCTGATTCTTGTCAGCCGCCGACATTATTGTCCCTTGGTCCGGAGCGGTTGTCAAAGAATCAGCCGGTGGGTCCGCATTTTTGACGCAGCTCATTCGGCCGGGCGCAGAACGTGCTGGCCGGTGCCTTGGCCGTTTTCGGAAGGTGTTAGCGGTGCTATCGTAGGGTTCGATGCGGCGCATAGCGTATTTTCTCCAAACCGGCGGGCTGTCGCTGATGACGCGCCGCAACTACATGGCCGAGCTGCGGCATCTCGCCTTGTGGGGCTTTGTGACCGGCGGGGTTGAAGGCACCATCGCCAGCGTCGTGGCGGCCAAGACGTTCGCGGCGCCCGGCCTGCTCACTTCGGTAATATTCGCCATTCCGATTGTCGTGAATGTCTTCAACCTGGCCTGGGGCCTGCTGCTCCGCGGCCAGCAGCGGATCAAAACTTATACTTGGCTGGCGTCCGGGGCGCTGGTCCTGGTTTGCAGCATCGCGTTCACGCCGGCCGGGCGGCCCTGGTCAGCTTGGCTCTTTGCGGCCCAAATCGCGGGTACGCACTTCTTCTTATCGGGCATGTTGACGATCCGGACCACGATGTGGGGCGCGAATTACTCGCGAATCTGCCGAGCCCAGGTAGCCGGCCGGCTCCACATGCTCAACGTGCTGCTCTCAGTCTTCACGACCGCGCTCCTCAGCATCCTGTTCGATCGCAACCCGGACTACTACCGGCTGGTCTATCCCGCCACCGTGACGCTCGGGGCGCTTTCGCTGCTGCCGCTGAGGCGCATGCGGGTGCGCCGTGAGAGGGCTGAAGTGCGGCGCTTTCGAGCGCTCGCGGCCGCGCAGCAGAACGGGGAAGGGTCCTCGGCCCGCCTATGGCATGGGCTGAAAGAGGCGGCGGCGATTCTACGCACCGACCAGCGCTTCGCCGACTACATGCGGGCCATGATTCTGCTGGGCTCGGCGAATTTCTTTACTGACCCGGTGCTGGTGGCGATTTTGGCGCAGCGCTTCGGCTACTGGAGCTCGACGTTTCTGATTTATCAGCTTCCCATACTGGTCGTGCTGGTTTCGATCAGCTTCTGGTCGAAGTTCTTCGACCGGGTGGGCGTTCTACGTTTCCGAGTTTCCAACAGTCTGGTTTGGGCCAGCTCTTATGCCGGCTTGATCGTCGCGATGGCCATGTTCGCGTTGGACGGCCGCTTCTTTTACATCGCGGGGATCGGTGTGCTGGTCGTGGCACGCGTTCTAAACGGCCTGGCGCGCGGCGGGGGCGATCTGGCCTGGAACATCGGCCACCTGCATTTCGCCAGCGAGCACAAAATCGAGCTGTACATGGGAATTCACCTGGGGCTGACCGGTCTGCGCGGGGCAACCATGCCGATACTGGGGTGGCTGGCGAACCAGTATCTGCACTGGGGCTCATTCGCGATCTCGCTGGGGCTGGCTTTGAGCTCGTTTGTGCTGTTCCGGCGCATGGCTCGAACCGAAGGTCCGGCTGCTCCTGTGGAACCGGTTCTCAACCGGTCAGACCGGCTAAAAGCCGCTGCCCCAGAAACGGCTACTACAGCCGTGACGACGAATAGCCGCTGATACAACAGCCGGGCCACGATTGGCCGCTAAAGCGGCTGAAGCGGTTTATTCTGGCTGTGCCGCGGCGAATCCGATAAAATCAAGCT
>JAGPEO010000164.1:6343-8262 GCA_018056925.1 Phycisphaerae bacterium | reverse complement strand
ACAAATTGTGGTTTCAAGGCAGGCGCACCTGATCCGAGCCCGAAGCGCCAGCGAGGGCAACCGGTTCTCAGCCGGCGCCAGTCTCTCTGTTCACACCCGAGCCGCGGCGGTTCGTGATTTTTTGCGCCCTCTCGGACCCTGCGGCGCACGGGTGTATATAGAGGCTTTGACGATTGCGCGCCCACCAGCAGTTCTGGTAGCGGTCCCGGTGCGCGCCGAGGAGGTAGCTATGTCCAAGCGGAATGTTCTGATTGCCGTGCTGGCCCTTTGCGGGATGTTGACACTGGGTTTTGTGGCGGGAACCGCTTCACGGGCTACCCCCACGCCGCCGTATACGTTGACCCCGTTCGGCGTGCCCGACGACAACTTTTTTTTGCTAACGGACTCGCGATCACCAACCATCCGCTTGATTGTTTTCCAACGTACCGTGAGAGAGCAGATGCCCGGCCCCAGTATCGTGGACGGGAGTTTGGCGCTAACGGTCCTCGCCGAGTTTGACCTGGACAAGTTACCCCGCCGCGAGCAAACGGCAGGCGACAGCCCAGCCAAGCCATAGGCGGCGGCGCGTCGCGCGCCGACGCGCCGGCCATATAGCCGACCACGCGGCGCACTGGTATCCTCGCGGTTTCGAAAACCTTGGCGAGGAGCTTCTGCATGCCGCATCCGACCATTCGGCTTGAGTTCGACAACGTTCTGACGTCCGCCATTGGCCCAGTTCACGGCCTGACGCCGGCCGAGATCAACCGGGCCGCCGTACAGATGAAGCCGCTGATCGCCCGCGTCGAGCGCGAGCGCAAGGCCGGGCTGCACCGCTACCGCGATCTGCCGAACGACCGCGCCATGCTCGAGGCGGTACGCGCGGCCGCCAAGCGGCATAGTGCCGGCATCGAGAACCTGGTGGTGCTCGGCATCGGCGGCTCGGCCCTCGGTAACATCGCCCTTCAGACCGCCCTTAACCCCCCCTACTACAACCTGCTGCCCGCCGGCAAGCGGCGCGGCCCGCGGCTGTTCGTGATGGACAACGTCGATCCGGTGCAGTTCGCGAATCTGCTTGAGCTGCTCGGTTCCGGGCTGCGCAAGACACTGTTCAACGTCATCAGCAAGTCCGGAGAAACGGCCGAGACCGCGGCGCAGTTCCTCATCGTGCGCGACCTGTTAAGCAAGCGGGTCGTGACGCGGGCCCTCAAGCGGCAGCTCCTGGTAACGACCGACGCGCAGGCCGGCACGTTTCGCGAACTCGTCGAGGCTGAGGGATACGACTCGCTGCCGGTACCGGAGGGCGTCGGCGGACGCTTTTCCGTCCTTTCGGCCGTCGGCTTGTTCTCGGCCCAGATGTGCGGCATCAACATTGGCCGGCTGCTGGAAGGGGCGGCTGAGATGAGCGTGCGCGTCGCTCAGCCGGCGGCCAAGAAGAACCCGGCGGCGATGCTGGCATTGCTCCTGCACGCGTTCTACGTTCGCGGCAAGCGGCTACACGTGATGATGCCGTACAGCTTTCAGCTCAAGGACCTGGCCGACTGGTATCGTCAGTTGTGGGCCGAGAGCCTGGGCAAAGAACGGGACTTGGATGGGGCCCCGGTCGTGGTCGGCCCGACGCCCATCCGCGCCCTCGGTGCGACTGACCAGCACTCGCAAATTCAGCTCTACCGCGAAGGCCCGAATGATAAGGTGATCATCTTCCTGCAAGTGGATGAATTTGCGGCCGACGTGAAAATCCCACGGAGCAAGAATACGCCGGCAGCGCTGCGCTACCTGGAGAGTGCGTCGCTGGCTCGGCTGCTGAATGCGGAAAAAGAGGCCACCGAGTTCGCCCTGGTCGCCAGTTCGCGCCCCTGCCTGACGATTCGCTTTCCCAGAGTCGATGAACGGACCGTCGGCCAGTTCATCATGCTGTGGGAGGCGGCCACGACGCTGGCGGG
>JAGPEO010000164.1:0-6243 GCA_018056925.1 Phycisphaerae bacterium | reverse complement strand
GGCCCAGGCCGGGGAATGCTTCTGCAGGAGGCGGAAATCGGGCCAGGAGTCGTCCGTGTACCAAGGCAAGACGTGGTTTGGCGCCGGTGCGGCCGCGGGGCGTTTGACGAAGCGCTCTCTCCAGCGGCGCAGCCGCAAGCGCAGACGCGTGTTCAGCCACCCCAGGTCGGCGGGCAGCCCGGTCTTGGCGGTCTGGATGCGTGCCAGCGGCCCGCACAGTTGCGTGAAGACCGGCCTCGTAAGGAGCTGCATCAGCTTCGGCAGGTGATGCGCGACCCGGCTGACTTCAATTATGTCGCGGTGCAGGAACAGCTCGTCCGCGAGGAACAGGCGCATGTTCGCCAAGGGATAGTTCGCCACGTCGCCGCACGTCGGGTAAAAGTTCGTCCATTCAGCCGCGGTTTCGGGCCGGATTTTTCGCAGTTCCGCGACGCGTGCGCCCAAGCGTTCCTGAATTTCGAGCTGGATTTCGGGGCGCAGGGCCCACAGTCCGCCGGGGCGGATCGGGTCTACGCAACTGTAGCGTGGCGGCCAAAGGCGGGCGCGCAGGAACGCCGGCACGCCGCAGCGCCCGGCCATCAGCGCGCGAACGCTGTCGGGCCAGAACCAGCCTTTCAAGAGGGTGTCGGCACACAAGCCGCCGAGGACCAAGTCGAACCGGTCAGCCAGCCCGGCGTCGGCAATGGCAAAACCATGGGCGTGCATTGCCGTCCGCATGTTGCCCAGCAAGGCCACTTCGCGTGCGGGCAAGCGGGCGTAGAATTCCGGCTCGCGCACCAGCGTCAGGTGCGGGACGCGTGCCAGGCGTGCAACGCGCCGCGCCAATTCGCACTCCCGATTCTGGTAATCAACAAAGGTTATGGCGCCGGCCCGCTTCTCAGGCGGCACGAGCGCCAGAACCGTACGTGAATCCACACCACCGCTAAGTGCGACCGCTACCCGCTGCGCGCCGCGGGTTATGTCCTTGGCGGCGTGTTGCAGAGCTTCTGTTAATTGCGCGCGAAGCTGCTTAAGCGAAGGGTAGCGCTGCGGCTCCGAGGGCACCCAGAGACTGCGCGATGTATGTTCCGGCGCATCACGGGCAGCGCGGAACTCGTGCAGGGCGCCGGGCGCCAACTCCCTGACTCCCCGCCACATAGTATGCGGATAGCCGGGCGTGCAGCGCACCAGCATCTCACCCACTGAGGCCAAATCCGGGTCCGAAATCCTCCCCGCCGCGCGCGCCACCAGTTCCGGCAATGTCCCGATTGCGCGCACGCTGCCGTTCTTGTCGCGGCCAACAAACGCCGAGTAGTAACCCAGGCGGTCCGTTAGCAGCAGAACGCCTTCAGGACCACAACAGCCCAGCACAAAAAGGCCCGTCAAGTCGTCGTAGTGCTGCGCAATTGCGGCGCCGTCGACCCAGTCCGCCCATCGGCGTGCGAAACCCTGCGAACCGTCATCTTCATGCGTAACGTCCACAATCCGCGGGCGGCCAACCGCAAAATAGACGCGCTCGTTCGAAAAAAGGGGCTGATATCCAAGGCCGCGGCCGTGCTGAATCGCTACACGACCCCACGGATAGGCAAAGTGCTCTACGCACAAACTTTCCATGTGCTCGCGGTGGCGCAGGACATCAGACACTACACCGTCAGTAAGCGTTGCGTTGAATTGAATGAGAAAGTCACTCATAAACCACAGGCTCGTGAGTACACAATCAGCCGTCTGTCAGTAAGTGCACTGCCCGTTACGCCAACAACTAGACAATGGTGCGCTTCTTCCCAACCGCGATCCTTCGGCCCGTCGCAATTCTAGTCGCGCACCACACGCCCGGCTCAATCTCGGCCGGGGCTTGCTCGACTTTTTGAACGCGTAGATATGACGCGTCAGACAGGCCCGTGACGCTTCGACGACGACACAGATGAAGTCGCTGCGATCAGAACAGCGCTGGACGATGCTTGCGAAATTTCAACAACCCGGAGATATTGGCCCCGGCGGGACGGATACCAAACGTGTACCGCCCGTGACGACGGGTCGGCCGCGCGGCCAATCCACCGTACAGGAGCAGGCGTTATGCGTTATGCAGTAATCATGGCCGGCGGCGCCGGCACGCGACTCTGGCCGCTGAGCCGGCGTGACCGCCCGAAGCAGATATTGACGCTCTTTGACAGCCAGTCGCTGCTTCAAATCGCTTATCGCCGGCTCGAACAGCTATTTCAACCGGCAAATACATACGTGGTTACGTCCGCACGCTACAGCGAGCAGATTTGCGCTGCGCTGCCCACCCTCCCGCGCGAGAACCTGATTGCCGAGCCAACCGGGCGCGACACGGCCAACGCGATCGGCCTGGCGGCACACCTGCTGGCACTGCGCGACCCGCAAGGCACCATGGCGGTTTTCACGGCCGATCACCTGATAACGCCGCAGGAGGAATTCGTGCGAGCCGTCCGGGCCGGATTGGAGGCGGCGGAGCAATTCCCCGAAAGCCTGGTCACCTTCGGCATCGCACCAACCGGTCCGCACACCGGGTACGGCTATATCCAGCGCGGCCCTGCGGTTCGGCCTGCGCTTTACCGAGTGGCCGCGTTTAAAGAGAAGCCTACGCGCGAGGTAGCAGAGCAGTACGTCAGCTCGGGCGAGTTTTACTGGAACAGCGGGATGTTCGTGTGGCGGTTGCCGACCATACTTCGCGAGTTGGACCGACGGCTGCCGGAGAACTCGCGCGTGTTAGGCGAGCTCGCGCGCGAGTGGAGCAAGCTGTCGAACGACGTGCTGACCGACAAGTTTGGCAAGCTGGAGCGGATTTCGATCGACTATGCCGTGATGGAGCACGCGTCAGACGTGCTGGTTGTTGAAATGCGGTGTGAGTGGCTGGATGTCGGGTCTTGGACGGCGGTGGGCCGAACGCGGAAGGCGGATCAGGCGGGCAACGTAACGATCGCGCGGCGTTCGCTAGCGGTCGATGCGACAAACAACATTCTCATTAGCGAGGATGAACACCTTGTGGCGGCGCTCGGAGTCCGCGACCTCGTCATTGTGCACGCCCCGGACGTGACTTTGGTTTGCCACCGAGATCACGCTGAAGCCGTCCGGGAGCTGGTCGCGCTGGCCCGGCAGCGCTACGGCGATGCGTACGACTAAGCTCCGTGGTTTCTGCTATTCGGCCTATTAGCGGCGGCGATTAGCCCTAATTAGTGCTCGTGTGGCGTTTTGTATACATCACGTGTTTCCGAATCGCAACAACTAGCGTTAAATCATGCAGGGACAAGATATTGCGCGCCGGTCACTGCGCTCAAATGAGCGATCAAGCCGCGATCCACGTTGAAGGATTACAACGAGTCCCTACGTCCCATATCATGTGGTCCGCAAAAAAAACGCGCACGGAGAAGCCGGTTTATTTCGGACTTTTTAAGCATACCCACGAGAGTGCCCAACTGCTCCTTAACTTGTTGGCACGGACGTTGCAGCGGGAGCGCTTTTGCGGTCCCGCGAGGTGCTTTCCCGAGGGAAAAGCGAGGGTTCATGCATCGACGGGTCCGAGAGGAACGGTGTTTTAGTTCTCATCACTAGCTGCTGAGATGGCGTACCGGGATCGTTTTTTGGCCGCCGGAGGTTCGCGTAATAAGTTCCGGTAAAAAGCACCCCTTTTCGGATTCCGTCAAACGAGCGGCCCAGGCCAACTGGTTTGGGCCGTTTGCTTGCGCCGCCGGCGCCCGTTAATAGTTATCGGCCGCCCCCCCCGCCGGGGCCCGCAGTTGGCACTAATCGGCCTTCATTTCCTTTTCAGCCCTTCGTCAGGACCGTCGGCTATCGACTCCTATCATCTAGCCGCACAGGACGCGCCGAGGATGCCGGCTGGCGAAGGCGTGCCGTGTTTCGGGAGGCGCACGGACGGCGTCTCGACAGTACCGCAAAACGCGAATGGGTGCCTATGCTGGTCTATCCTGGGTCGCCGTATCCGCTGGGGGCAGTCTTCGACGGCAACGGTACCAACTTCTCGTTGTTCTCCGAGGCCGCCGAACGGGTGCAAGTGTGCTTCTTCGACGACGACGATAACGAGACCGCGGTGGATCTGCCGGAGCAGACGGCGTTCTGCTGGCACGGGTACTTTCCGACGATCAGCCCGGGCCAGCGTTACGGGTACCGCGTGCATGCGCCCTGGAACCCGCGCGAGGGCCAGCGCTGCTGTGCGGCCAAGCTGCTGCTCGACCCGTACGCCAAGGCCATCGCGGGCGAGCCCCGTTGGAACCCTGCGCTATACGCCTACCGGCCTGACGACCCGAGCGGCCCGCCGAACGACACGGACAGCGCCCCCTACATGCCGAAGTGCGTAGTCGTGAACCCTTACTACGACTGGTCGCGCGATCACCGCCCGGGCTACAGCTTGAACGAGAGCATCATTTACGAGTTACACGTCAAAGGTTTTACGGCGCGCTTCCCAGATATTCCGCCCGAGCTGCGCGGAACCTACGCCGGCCTGGCACACCCGGCGGTGCTGAAATACCTGACCAGCCTGGGCGTGACGGCGGTCGAGCTGATGCCGGTACACCAGTTCGTTCACGAACAGCACTTACAGGAACGCGGGCTGCGCAATTACTGGGGCTACAACTCCATCTGTTACTTCGCGCCGCACAATGAATATGCATCCGTCAACAAGATCGGCCAGCAGGTGCAGGGCTTCAAAGCGATGGTGCAACACCTGCACGACGCCGGGCTGGAGGTGATCCTGGACGTAGTCTACAACCACACGGCCGAGGGCAACCATTTAGGCCCGACGCTCTGCTACAAGGGGATAGACAACGCCGCTTACTACCGGTTGCACCCGGACAAGAAAGAGTACTACATGGACTACACCGGTACCGGCAACAGCCTGAACATGCGCCACCCGCACGTCTTGCAGCTCATCATGGACTCGTTGCGCTACTGGGTAGTCGACATGCACGTAGACGGTTTCCGTTTCGACCTGGCGGCCACGCTGGCCCGCGAATTGCACGACGTCGATCGCCTGTCGGCCTTCTTCGACATCATCCACCAGGACCCGGTCCTCAGCCAGGTTAAGCTGATCGCCGAGCCGTGGGACGTGGGCGAAGGCGGCTACCAGGTCGGCAAGTTTCCGCCGCAATGGTCGGAGTGGAACGGCAAGTACCGGGACGCCGTGCGCGATTACTGGCGCGGGCGCGAGGGCAGTCTGGGCGAGATTGCCACGCGCTTCTCGGGCAGCGCTGACCTGTACGAGGGCACCGGGCGCCGCCCGCACGCCAGCGTGAACTTCGTTACCTGCCATGACGGTTTCACGCTTAACGACCTGGTGACGTACGACCACAAGCACAACGGACTCAACGGCGAGGACAACGCCGACGGCAACAACGATAACCGTTCTTGGAATTGCGGCGTGGAAGGCCCGGCGGACGACCCCAAAGTCAACTCCCTGCGGGCGCGCCAAAAGCGCAACTTCATGGCCACCCTGCTGCTCTCGCAGGGCATCCCCATGCTCTCGCACGGCGACGAGATCGGCCGCACGCAAAACGGCAACAACAACGCCTATTGCCAGGATAATGAAACCACCTGGGTCGACTGGCAGAACCGCGACGAGGCACTCCTGGCATTCGTGACGGAAATGATCCGGCTGCGAAAGGAGCACCCCACGTTCCGTCGCTGGAAATGGTTTCAGGGGCAGACCAGCTTGTCGCGCGGCATACAGGATATCGCCTGGTACGGTCCGGACGGCGCGGAAATGACCGAGGACGACTGGAACGGCAAGGCTCTGCAAGTGTTCCTCTCGGGCAGTCTCGACGCCATGGACGCACGCGGCCAGCCCATCGTCGACCGGGATTTTTACGTCCTGTTCAACGCCCAGGAGGTGACGGTCAGTTTCACACTTCCGCAGCGCGGCGACGGCCGGAAATGGCAGCGGATCGTGGATACCGCGGTCGCAAACCTGGACGAAAAGCTGGTGTACTCCGAGGGGGCGCAGGTGGCTGTCGAAATGCACTCGCTGGTGGTGCTGTGCAATGTCTGAGCAGCCGCAGCCGCCCGTCAGCGCAACCTACCGTATTCAACTGACCCCCGATTTCGGCTTCGACCAGGCCGCGGCCCAGGTGGACTACTGGGCCGCGCTCGGAGTCACGCACCTCTATTGCTCGCCCTACCTGGAGGCTCACCCGGGCAGTCAGCACGGCTACGACGTCATAAGTCACACTCGCGCAAACCCCGAACTGGGCGGCGAAGAAGGCCGCGCGCGACTGGCACAGGCCCTCGCAGCCC
>JAGPEO010000163.1 GCA_018056925.1 Phycisphaerae bacterium | reverse complement strand
CCAGCCGGGTGCGGTATTGCTCGACCTCCGGGGCGTTGACGCGGCTGGCGGATTCGATTGCTTGCCGCGCGACGCGGGCGGCGTCCGCGAAGCGCCCCGCCGCGGCGTAGGCGGCGCCGAGTGTGTCCAGGTAGGAGTGTTGCGTGTGGCCGGTCGCGGTGACGGCGCGCTCCGCGAGTTGCACGGCCTCTTCCGGCTTGCGCTGCGCCGGATCGGAAGCGGTCGCCAAGACCCACGCCAAGCTGTTCGCCAAGCCGTGTGAGTTGGGCACGTGCTTCAGCCCCTCGCGCAATATCTTCTCACCGCCGCGCAGGTCCTTGTCGGCCTGAATAACGATTGTTGAAAGGTACAAATACGCGTCTTCGTAGCGCGGGTTGGTTTGCAGCGTGCGCTCGAATTCCGCTTTCGCCGCGGCGTATTGGCGCTCCCCTACAAGCAACAGCGCCAGTTGCTGCCGTCCTGGGAAGTAGTCCGGCTGCAAGTCCAGAGCCGCCCGCAGTTCGGCCAGAGCGGCGTCCGTCCGCCCCGCGGCAGCGTAGTGCTGCGCCAACAAGCTGCGCCGCACGGGATCGAACGGGCGTGCGGCCACGGCGGCCTGCATCACCGCCAACGTCTCGTGCGGCTTTTTGAGCTGGCTCATCAGAGCCGCAAACCGTTTGGCGGTCGCCGCATGCTCCGGGTGCTCCGTCAGCACCTCGCGCAGAACGCGCTCGGCCTCGCTCAGGTTTCCTTGCTGAATCAGCATTTCGCCGAGGCTGGATTTGGCGCTGTAAGCCTGCGGGCCCGCGGCCAGTACTTCGGAAAACAAACTGGCCGCCTCGTCCCATTTCTTCTCCGCGGCCGCGACAGTCCCGAGCGCTTCAGTAGCGGCGACGGTGCCTCCGGGCAGGGAGCGAATCTGCTCCAGAATAAGCCGCGCCCGCGCAACCTCGCCGCGGTCCGTAAGCTGCATGGCCTCGGCGCACACCGCACGCGGTTCCATTCCCGCGCGGCGCATCGATTCACCGAAAGGATCCTTCGGCTGCGGCGCGTTCCCTCCCACACCGGCCATCTGGACGTATTGTTCAGCCTCCGCATGCCGGCCCAGGCCTCGCAGGGCTTCGGCGGCGCTGTGCTGGGCGTCGGCGTAATAGGGCTCCAGGTTGGCGGCGATCAGAATGCTCCGCAGACCCTCTTCACGCTGTCCATGCGCGAATTGTGCCCGGCTTAGTCCGCACCAGGCCAGAACATCGTTGGGATCAAGGTCGAGGGCCGCCTGGTAATACTCGATAGCGCGGCTGGGGCTGGCGGGCATGCAAACGTCGCCCATGGCGCGCAATCGCGGCTGGTAAGCCGGTCCGATCCCGGCTGCCCCTTCGTACGCGGCCAGAGCCTCGGCGGGTTGTCCGGCCGCCTGGCAAGCCATGCCCAGGAAGTACCAGTAGTGGGGATCGTCGGGCTTGAGTTCGGTAATGCGGCGGAAGCAGGCAGCACTTTCTTCCGGGTGGCCATGCACGTAATACATGGCTCCCAGCGTCGCCAGCTTGGTGACGCTCTCTGGGTCACCGCACGCGGCGTTGTAAGCGCCGGTGAGCTTCATCTCGAGCGCCGTACCCAAAGCGGCGCGTTCGGAACTGGTAAGGCAGGGGATTTCGAACTGTACCTGAGCGGAGGCAGGTTCCGGTGCCGCGTCTTGAGCAGGCTGAGCCGAATTTGGCTTGCGATCGCAGCCGGGGAGCAATAGTGCGACGAAGCCGGCCGCGGAAAACACCGTCCTGATCGCCTTCATTCGAGACGTCATACGCCACGTATCCTGCTAGAGAGGAAAAAGCTTCGCTCGTGTTGTTGCAACCATAGCCGAAAGCGTATCGGCTCGATACCCGGTGCGCGCCGGCGCGGGGCGTATGCGGCACGCATGCTGCGCATCTTCCGATAAGATCGGCTGTCACTAAACGCGAACTGAAACGGGCAAGTGAAGGGGGTCAGCAGCCTCTTTCGCCAGGGTCTTCGTAACGGTGCGACGGCGACAGAAAGCCCTCACGGTCGCGCGCGGCGCGATCGCAAGCCCGAAAAAGTCAAAACGCGGGCAGGCGCCTGAATTCGTCTGCGTGGGCCATGCCCCCGCGCACGGCGCCCCGTTCGCAGAATCAGGCGATGTCGATCGAGCGTCCCATGCGGCGCCGGCGGTTGATGAGCTTGCGCCCTTTCTTGGTGCGCATCCGGACCAGGAAACCGCATTTGCGCTTACGCTTAATCTTGCTGATTCTGTGCGGGTAATGCATAGCTCACGCACCTATTCTTCAGGGCGACCGATGGCCCCGCCTCAGCGGGCCGGCCGGCCGCGGTGAAATCAAACGCTCGCCAGCCCCGTCGCTTGCGGGCCTGGCTTCCGACGAATCCCAAAGTATGCCAAATTAAACGATACGCGCCAAGCGCGTCCTTAAGCCGTATCGCACCGGATTTGTGGACGGTGCGCTCGGGCAAGGCCGGGCGAGTCGCAGCAGCCGGAAGGCCGGCCGATCGTAAGAAATCGGCTTTGGCGAACAGCCCCGGCACGGTACATTGAACGGCGACGGCGGCAGCTCGGCGCCAGGCACGTGTACCGGTTCTACGGGATGATCAATGCGCCACGCCACCGCCGGCAAGAGGGTGAACCAGCATGACGCGCAGGAGGCCCGTTTCGTGTGCTCGTCCGGACCGCCCGGCGGTGCTAGCTGAGCCTGGGGTGTCTGGCCCGCGGTCGCGGGAGCGCCTTCTAGTTGCGGTACTGCTGATGATCGTGCTGGCGGGCGTGGCCTGGACGCATTGGCCCGCATTGAGCTGCCAGGCTCTGGCGTTCGACGATACGCAGTACCTGCGCGACAATCTGCTGGTTCGCAACCCGAGCTGGAACTCAACCTGGCGCTTCCTGTCCGAGGTGCTCGCGCCTTCGACGGTCGAGGGGTACTATCAGCCGCTCACGATGATCTCGCTGATGCTCAACGTGGCGGTCGGCGCGAGCGAGGCCAATCGCACCCCGTTTCAAGCCACGAATCTCGCACTGCACTTGGCCAACACGGGCTTGCTGCTGATTCTGCTGTACCTGCTGTTTGAAAACGTATGGGCCGCAGCCGTGGCGGCGTTGCTGTTCGGTGTTCACCCGCTGACGGTGGAACCGATTCCCTGGCTGAGCGAACGCAAGAGCACGCTTAGCACCCTGTTTGCCCTGGGCGCGATGGTGGCCTATGTGCGCTACACGCATCGCCCGCGCGCCGCCACTTACGCCGCCCTGCTCGTGCTGTACGTGCTGGGGCTGATGGCCAAGCCGACCGTCATTGGACTGCCGCTGATGCTGCTGTTGATGGATGTCTGGCCGCTGCGACGCATTGGGCCTGCCGGCTCGGCACCAGCGTCCCGCCCCGGACGAACGCCCCGCGACGAGCCCGTCGCGGCACGCATAAGTCTTCGCAAGGCGATATTCGAAAAGACGCCGCTTCTGGCCATTGCGGGCGCGTCCGCGATTATCACGTACGTCTCGCAAGCCCAGACTTCGGCGGCCGTTCTACCGACCGAGAGCTCGTGGACGCGCGTGCTGCTGATCCTGGCGCACAACATCGTGTTCTATATTGGCAAAATCCTATGGCCGGCGAACCTCACCTCGCATTATCCCGTGCCCGAGCCCCTGACCCTCGCGCAGCCGGCGGTCCTGGCAGGCGTTGTGGGAACGGCCGTTCTGATGCTGGCGCTGTTGCTGTCGCTGCGCTGGACGCGCGGACCGCTTGTGTGCTGGCTGATCTTCTTCGTCGCCATCCTGCCGACCATGGGCGTCATCGGCTTCACGAACGCGATTGCGGCCGACAAGTACGTGTATTTTCCGGCCGTCGGCTTGTTGATATTGCTAACGGCGGGATTGAGCCAGGTGCTCCGGAAAGCGGCGGCGAACCGCTGGGCGGTGCCGGGCGTGGCAGTGCTGGCGCTAATTTTGGCGGGGGCCGAAGCTGTGGGTGTTCGGCGCTACCTGGTGCACTGGCGTGACACGGAGGCACTGTGTCGGCGGATTCTCCAGTTTGCGCCCAACGCGGGCATCGCACACATGGAACTCTCGATTGAGCTGGGCGAGCAGGGACGGCTGGCGGAATCTTTGGAACACGCGCGCGAGGCCGCCCGGCTGTACCCCGCCTACGCGAAGGCCCAGTACAACCTGGGGCTGGCTCTGACATTGAACGACCGGCTGGACGAGGCCATTGGAGCCTACGCCCTGGCCGTGAACCTGAATCCTGGGCACTGGGGCGCGCGGTACAACCTGGCGACAGCGTTGCTACTCCGGAGCCGCCCGGCGGAGGCGATTCCGCACCTGCGTGCGGCGGCGGACCTCAATCCGCTGTACGCTGAGACGTATTACCTGCTGGGCGTGGCACTGGAGCAAACGCAGCAGTATCGGGAAGCCGCCGCAGCCTATGAGCGGACAATCTCATTGAATCCGAATGACGAGGAAAGCCGGCAGCGCCTGGCTGAGGTGCGCTCACGCTTGTGAACGCCGGCCGACGGCCCGGGGCTAGCATCCTGCCGCAATCGGCGGTTTGAGAATCAGACGGTTCGTTCGCGCGCCGGCAGTGACGCCCCACTCAAATCCAAACCGCGAACCTCGCCCGGCCACGGCGGAGTCAGCCCCGGCGGCGGCGGCGCCGCAGCCTCCGCCGCCCGCGCCGCCCCTGGCGTGCGGAAGTACTCCAGCAGATCCAGCGCGTCGACCGTGGCGCTCACCGTCAGCGAGTCGATGCGATTTCGGCACAACCCGAAGAACCCCAGCCCGACGATCGCCAGCGCCAAGCCCAGCAGCGTGTTTACCAGGGCTTTGCTGATCCCCGCGGCAAGCTGCCCCGCGCTGGCCTGCCCGCCGGCCGCACCCAGTTCGCCGAACGCCTCGATCATGCCCCACACCGTCCCCAGCAATCCCAGCAGCGGCCCAAGGTTGCCCAGAATGTTCAGGTACTCCGCCTTGCGGAACATGCGCCCGCTAAGCTCGCCGGCCTTCTCCACCCCCGCCTCATGCATCGCCTCAAAACCGTGCCGCGCGTGCATCAGCGAGGCCGTCATCACCTGTGCGAAAAATGTCGAGCTTTTCTTCATCCGCTCCAGGCAACCGCGAAAATCGCGCGCCTCGATCAGCGACTTGGCCTTGCGCACCTGTTCCGGCGGCGCGATCGCCGCCCCGCGCACGGTCAGGAAGTGCTCCACCACCAGCGCTACGACCACCGCCGAGCCGGCCACGATGAAATACGTGGGGACTTCAATACCCTGCCAGAAGATCTGCAGGATGGATGTGCCCTGCTCCGAACCGCCTGCTGGCTGGGCCAGCGCCGGCGCGGCCGCGGCCGCCACGCCAAAACCGGTCAGAACTTGCCAGAAGCTGCCTTTCATAGTCGCTCCGCTGAGCCCGTGATGCTCTATTTACCCGCAACCGGCGATCTGCACAAACACCCAAGTCGTCACCTATCACCTTATCACCTTATCACAGGCAACGGAGTGATAAGGTGATGAAGTGATCCCACCGTGCTCTCGCCGCTCGTTCCCTCGTTGCTTCGCCGTTAAGATGCTCCGCTTGAGCTGCTTGCGCTAGAGATTTCGGATGCCCAAACTCGCCCGCACGCTTGTCAACAAGCCCGCCGCAACTACCCGCCCCCGCGCGGCTGCGCGCGTCGCGGAATTGCTGAACATGCGCCTCACTGCGCGCCAGCACCTCTGGCTCTTGGTCGTTCTGCTGGTAGCGCTGGCGGTGCGCGGGGCGTATTTCTGGGGCCAGTACCGCAACAGCCCGCTTTTCGATTTCCCGCAGATGGACGGCCGCGTCCACCACGAGTGGGCCGCCAGCATCGCCAGCGGCGAGGGCATGGAGCCGCGGCCCTACCTGCGCGCCCCGCTTTACTACTACCTGCTCGCCTGGCTATACATGCTGACCGGGCCACAGGTCGCCGTGGCGCGCATCGCCGGCTGCCTGCTCGGCGCGCTGAACTGCTACCTGATGGCCCGCCTGGCCGCCGCCCTGGCAGGCTTCCGCACGGGACTGCTCGCCGGGCTGATCGCGGCGCTCTACTGGCCGCTGGTTTACTTCGATTTCGAGCTGCTGACCGTCGGCCTCGAAGTCTGCCTCAACACGGCCTTGCTCTGGGCCCTACTGGCCGCCGGGCGACGCGGCTCGACACTCTGGTTCGCCGCGGCAGGCGTGGTCTGGGGACTGTCGGCCATTACGCGCCCCAATGTGCTCGCGGTGGCGCCGGTGATCTGGCTATGGGCGTGGTGGACCTCGCGGCAACCCTCGGCGGCTCGCCGCCTGCTGGCCCCGCTGGCCGCAACCATAGGCCTCGTCATTCCAATTGCCCCGGTGGCGCTGCGCAACTACTTCGTGGGCGGCGAGCCGGTCCTGATCGCTTCAACCGGCGGCATCAATTTCTACATCGGTAACAATCCCGAATCGACCGGCTACCTGGCGATCGTGCCCGAGGCCCGGCCGGAGTGGCGCGACTGGCTGGTCGACATTAAGCAGATTCCCGAGCAGGAACTGGGCCGCAGTCTTACCGATCGCGAAATCTCGAGCTACTGGTTCGGGCGCGCGATGAAGTGGATCGGCTCGGCGCCCGGGGCGTGGATCGGGCACATGGTCACGAAGCTGCGCCTGTTCTGGAGCCCACTCGAAATCCCGAATAATCAACCCATCTGGCAAATTGCCCGGCAAGCCGGCTGGATCGCGTGGCTATTCTGGATCGGCTTCCCAGTCGTCGCCGCACTGGCCATTCCGGGGCTGGCGCTGCTGCGCGGGCGCTGGCGAGCGTGGACGATTCCGGTCGCCTTCGCAGCAGTCTACATGGCGACTGTAGTCGCATTCTTCTGTCCCGCACGTTACCGGGCGCCAGTCATCCCAGTGCTGATCATTTTGGCCGCGTTCGCAGTTTGCAGTGTCGCGGAATACATACGCCAACGGCGATGGACGCCGGTAGCTTTGTTTGCCGCCGGGGTGGCGGTTGTCGCCGGCTTGATCGCCACCAATCCGCCGGGCAGTGCGACGTATCGCCAGCGTGTTGAAGGTGAGTATCACTTCATCCTGGGGCGGCATTTCGCAACACCGGCGCCATATGGCGGGCAAGACCTGGAGCGCGCCGAGCAGGAGTACCGGCAGGCCATCGAGTTGGCCCCCTACATTCCTCAACAACACACCGCGCTGGCGCGGACACTCTTTTCACTAGGCCGGCCGCAGGAAGCCAGACAGGAGTTCCTCAACGCCTTCAAGGCGGACCCCCGGGACGGATTGACACACATGTACTTTGGCCTGTTCCTGGCTTCAATGCGCGAGATGGAGCTGGCGATAAGCGCGTATCAGACCGCCCTGCACTTTCAGCCGTCTTTGGCCTTGGCCCATCAGCACCTGGGCGCGGCGTTGATGCAGACCAACCAGGACGACGCCGCCGCCCAGCACTTGCGTAAAGCCCTGGAGATTCGCCCGGAGCTGACTGAGGCACGCCTGAATCTGGCCGCAATCATGCTGCGCCAGGCCAAATCCGACGAGGAGGTGCAGGCCGCCGTCACCGAGTTCGAAGCCGTGCTGCGCGAAAAACCGAAGCAGACCACCGCTTGGCAGAACCTTGGCATAGCCCAGGCGCGCCTCCGCCACCCGGATAAGGCGATTCAGGCTTTTCAGCAGGCGCTCGAGCACGATCCCTCAATGACCGAGGTTAGCGTCAGTCTGGCGCGGCTGTTTTGGATGGGTGGGCGGCACGCCGAGGCCATTCAAGTGCTCCTGCGGGCAGTTGAACAAGCCCCAGACAACGCGGCCCTGTTGGCCGAAACGGCCGCCCTGCTGTCGACCGCCCCCGAAGCCGAGTTGCGCGACGGCGAGCGTGCGCTGCAGTTGGCGGAGCGCGCGGTACAGATGACGCCGCAACCCACGCTACAAATGTTAGACGCGTTGGCCTCTTCGCTTGCGGAAGTGGGACGATTCGACGAGGCCGTCGCGGCCGCCGAGCAGGCAGTGGCACAAGCCACGGCAGCCGCAGCGGAGCGTTCCGTCCGCGAATTCACTGCGAAAGCCGAACTGTACCGGCAGCACAAGCCACTGCGGCGCGGCGGGCAGTGAAGAACCGCCCGGGATTACAGCGGCTCCGACCGCCCCTATCGCCGAATCGCCAGAAAATTCCGGTGTACCGTCATCATCAGCCGCAAACTGGCGATCCCCAGCCCGATCCACCCGCACGACACCAGCATTTGCAGCGATAACAATGGCGCTTCCCAATCCGCACTCTCGGCTCCCAGTGGGCGCAGCCAGTTGAA
>JAGPEO010000162.1 GCA_018056925.1 Phycisphaerae bacterium | reverse complement strand
ACCGGAGCGCAATTGACCAGCCGCACGGGGCCCTCAACCGCTCGCAGCACGGCCGAGAGCGTGAGGGTCTCGGCAGGCACGGCCAGCGAATAGCCGCCGCGCGCTCCGCGGACGGAATTTACGCAACCGGCCTGATTTAGCTGCTTAAGGATGTTCATCAGCAGGGGTAGTGGAACCTGGTGCAGCTCGGCAATCTCGCGTGCGCTGACCACTCGCTCGCCCACACGAGCGAGGTGGCAGATTGCTATGAGAGCGTATTCGGACTTCTTGGTCAGCGACAGCATAGGGTGGCGCTCCGCCGGGAATATAGCATCTGAGGGGTACCATTTCAAGCATGTAAGCCGATTAATGGCCGCGGGCAGCGTAAGTCATGTTCGCTGCGTGACTTATGACTCCGGGCGCGCTGCAGGCTCGCCGGCCGTTGCGCTTATTCGGCGCCGGAAAGGCGAGCGCGAGCGTCCGCCACGCTTATCCCCTTCACCGAAACGCGCTTGAGAGGATTGCCGTGACCGCTTACGACCGCCAGGTCCGCACGCTTTACGCCCAGGGCTGACGCGAGCAATTCGATCAGGGCCGCGTTGGCCTTCCCGCCTTCGGGTGGAGCGGCCACGGCTACCTTGAGCGCATCTCCCAATCGCCCGGCTAGCCTGCTGCGCGAGGCTCCGGGAACAACTTTGACGCGCAGCTCGATTCCTCCCGGACGCGCGGTGATGGCCAGTTGCGACGCTTCACCCGCCATTGGCGGGCCCGAATTCGTCGCCCTTGAAGGTATTACCTAAGTAATGGTCGCGGACGAGCGGGTCGTTGATCAGCTTCTGCGGCGTGCCGTCGCTGATCACGCGGCCTTCGTGGATGACATAGCTGCGGTCCGTCACGCGCAGCGTTTCGTGGACGTTGTGATCGGTGAGCAGGATCGCGATGCCGCGGTCACGCAGCTTGAGAATTTCGTTGCGCAGCTCCTCGACGGCTTTGGGGTCTACGCCGCTGAATGGCTCATCCAGCAGTATCAGGCGCGGCTGGGTGATGAGGGCGCGGGCGATTTCCAGCTTGCGCCGTTCGCCGCCCGAGACGTTTTTGGCGAGGTTCTTCCGGACGATGGTCAATCCGAACTGGTCGAGCAGTTCGGCGACTTTGCGTTCGCGTTCCTTGCGGGTCAGCCGGAGAGTCTCGCAAATCGCCAAGAGGTTGTCTTCGACCGTCAAGCGCTGGAAAACGCTGGGCTCTTGCGAAAGATAGCCCATTCCGCGGCGGGCGCGCTGGTACATCGGCAGGCCGGAGATGTCGGCATGGTCGAAAATGACCTGCCCCTCATCGGCGGCGATCATGCCGACCGTCATGCGAAAGCTGGTGGTCTTTCCGGCGCCGTTGGCGCCGAGCAGGCCCACAATTTCGCGCTCGTCGACCCGGTAGGTGACGTGGTCAACAACGGTGCGCCCGTTGTACGCTTTTACGAGCTTTCTGGCCTCCAACAGCATCAAAAAGTGCCTCAGCGCAGGGCCGGCTCCCGTTGTGGAAAACTTGTTGACAGCGGCGCAAGTGCGGGTGGAAACGAGGGATATGGTCCGCGGCTGACTGCCGATAACGCGGCCGCCTTGCGAAATCCTAACATTTCACGAACGTAATCGCGCACGGCCTTGCCGGACCTGAGGTTACGGCGTTTTAACGCCTTGTTATAATGCGTCCCGCACACTGGCTTTGAATCCTAATTCGGGCTTTCGATCGCGTTGCCTCTATTTCGCTCCAGACGCCTCGCGAGTCTGTTGAAAACCCCAAAGCTGTGGTGGATTTTCGACAGTCGCCAGATGCTACCATTACCGCACAAATCGGACGCGTCCCAGGTCAGGCAAACGCCATCGCCCGGACCGGCCTTCGGGCAACAAGCCGGGAAGATACACGAACGCCGCCTCGCCGACAATCTGGTCGGCCCGGACAGTACCGGGGCGGTAATCGTCAGGCAGGTGGACGCCACGCTCGACCCATTCCCGGCTGTCATGGCTGTCGGGGCTGTTGTCACCCAATACGAAATACTCGTCTGCGTTGAGGACGAACATATGCCCAGCGTAGGCCCGCTGCGTGGAGCTGCGGTAGGTGTAATACACATCGCGATCGATTCGCAAGCCGCGGAGTTCCAAATCCAGATCTTCGGCCGCCACCCGCAGCCGCAGAGGCGAGGTGCGGCTGAACTCGCGCAGTCGAGGCAGATCGGGGTGATATTGTGCATCGCTGGTCTCGATAGCCGTCTTGCCGTCAATCGCCAGGTAGACGCGATAGTCCAGGTGGCCGAATTCGATCACATAGGGGCGGTCAGCGTCGAAGGAGGCGCGCCGGAGCGAGCCTATCTCCGTGACCTCGTGGGGGTGATCGACTGTGTTGGTCGTGAGCGAAAGGCGTCCATCGCGCCGGATTTCGGCGCTAAAGCGCCGCCCGTCGCGCAACAGCTCCCAGCGCATAGCGCCCTCGCCGGCACGGAAGGTGACCTCCGCCAAAAGGCGCTGATCGCCGACCAGAGGCGCGGGCCGGGGCGACGGACCGCGGTTGTAAGCGTAAACGTCTTCCCCGTACTCCTCGTCGGGCGGGGCAAAGACTATGCCTTGCTCAGGGAGCTGCAAACCGGCGAAGCGAATCACGCGCCAGTCCAGGCCGGACCATGCGGGTTCACGGCCCGGCGGAATATCGGTTACCCAGCGTGGGCCGGCCGGCTCCGCGACTTGCGGCGCGGGCAGATAGTTCTGATTGAATACGCCGAACCAGAGCACGCTCTGGGCGGCCGCAGTCTTTCGCGCGATCTGGCCGTCGATGTAGACGTCGCCGTCCACGATTTCGACAGTCTCGCCGGGTAGGCCGACCAGCCGTTTGATGTAACTCTCGTTCGGATCGGCCGGATTGCGAAAGACTATCACGTCCCAGCGGTGAGGCCCGAATATTTTGCCCAGCACGTAAGGCCACTTGTGAACGAGAATGCGGTCGCCGGCTTTCTGTGGAACGTCGGTGGCCCGCAACGGCGTGCGCAAGTGGCAGTTCGGGCAGAGCACGTCGTGGGCGGGTTCAAAATCGAATTCGCAGCCGCAGGCCGGGCAAGTGCGCGTGGCGTGTGCCCCGAGCAGCGAGTGGGCCATGGATTTGGTGGGAATGATGAACGCCTCCACCAAAAAAGCCCGGAAGACGAACGCGAGCAGCAGGGCCGTCAGGACAGTCTGTAGCGTCTCGACGATACGGGTGGCCTGCGAGGGCGAGTACCCGATGGGAGCGGGCGACGTCCGGACTGCGGGGCTGTTTTCCGGGGGCAAGCTGTTCAATAGCAGACCTGCAAGGCCATGGACTTCGGCGATGTCAGCGTATCCAACGGATGCGGCCGGGCGTCGGCAATGCATTCAGATGCCGCAAGGCCCCACTCATATATCGTTCGGGCAGGAGCTGTCCCATTCCTGGCCAGTACACGAGGAAGGCCGGCCCAATAAGCTGGTCACCGGGCACCGTGCCCCGTTGATAGTCGGGATTCACATACGAGGCCAACAGCGGCTCGTCCGGGCTGGAGACGAACGAATACCTGGAATCCTGGCTATAGGGACTATTGTCACCCAGCATGAAGTAGTCGTTCGGCCCCAGCGTAATCGGGTGCCGCTGTGTGCCGTAGCCCGCGGTGCCCGTTCCCAAATCGCTGGTGTAATAGACGTCGCGTTCGATGAGCAAATGCGCCAAATGGACCGGCCCTCCGCCGGCAGTAATCAGCAACTGGGGCGAAATCGCGGCCTCGCTGTGCGCGCGAGCCTGGGCAGCATCGACATGGTACTGCTCGGGCGTGGATTGCAAGGTAACCTCGCCGTCCACCTGTAGGCTGACCGTGTAATCCACGCTGGCGAGTGCGAATACTACCGGCCGCCCGGGGCGCTCCAGACGCGCCTCCCCCCATGATTCCCGTACGCCCCTCTTGCCGACGTGCTCCAGCATCAACCGGCCGTCGGCGTAGATGCGGCCGAAGAAACTGTCGCCGTCCTTCGTAGCGCTCAACTCAACAAAGGTTTCCGGCGGGGCATCCGAATCAAAATCCACCCGGCAACTCAGGCGCACATCGGAGACGATGTGCGGTTCCACCGGCCGGAGGTTGCCACGATTGTCCCGGGCGGCGGGGCGGTCATAGCCGTAGACGTCGGTGATGCGGCCGGGGTTCATAGTGGCCCCGGCCTCAGTCACGAACATGATCCGTCCGTTCTCGCCGGGCTCGCCGTTGAAGCTGGGAAAGCGCGTGTCCAAGCCCTGCCAGCCGTCGCTGTTGCCAACCGTGATCCAACGCGGATGGTAGCGCCCGTCCTGGGAGGGCCCCGCGGGGGGGAAGTCATGGTTGTAGAACGAGAACCAGAGCGCCTCCTGGACCTGGGGCGGCTTGTGAGCGATGGCCAGCTTGCCGCCGGGCGGTGCGACCCAAATGTCGCCATCGATGATTTCGATTTGTTCGCCGGGCATGCCGATCAGGCGCTTGATGTAGTTGGTTGTCAGATCGCTGGGCACCTTGAAGACGACCACGTCCCAGCGCTGCGGCGCGTATCGGCCGCCCAGGTCGTAGGCCCAGCCGTGGACCATAATTCGATCGCCGCCGCGCGTGTGCAGCGGACTGTCAATCGAGCCATCGATCCGCAGGAAGGGGGTACGATAGCGCTGCATCAGGTTGGGAGAGTCGGTGAATTCCTGCCAGCCGCAATTCGGGCATCGGATAATGGGGATTTCCCGATGAGGGGGCGGCGAGATTCCGATCGGGTACTCGAATCCGCAGTTGGGGCAGGTGTGAATCGCGTGAGCGCCGTAGAGCGTTTCCGCCATCGAACCCGTGGGGATCACGAAAAGCGGTAGAAAGAAGCTCTTTAAGACGAGGAGATAGATAAAGAAACCCACGAAGGAGGCGATCTGCTGGACCGCCGGCTCCTTGGCGGGATCGCGAGGTTTGACGCCTTTCGGTCGATTCTGTCCCATGCCCGGGCTACGATTTCACCCAAAATACGAAAGTGGCCAGACTAGCCGAGCGTGCTGAACGGGTCAAACCCGCGGGTGGGGCGGCAACTCATTCGCGGACCTCGGCTTGCGGGGCTTCCTGGCGGTCGCGGGCTTCGATGAGGGAAACGAAGACATCTTCCAGAGAGGGGGCGATGCGGGTGACGCGCGTGACCCCGAAAGCGTGCGCCGCCAACGTGCTTTGTACGGCCTGGATCGTCGCCGGGCCCCTCGCGGCCACCACGTGTAAACCCCTTCCGAACAGGGCCGCTTCCCTGACGCCGGGCACCTGCTCGAGAATGGCCAGCGCATCCTGCGGGCGGTCGCATTCGACTTCCAGCACGTCCTCGTCGTGGAGCTGCGTTTTGAGCCGCTCGGGCGTGTCGGTGGCGATCAGCTCGCCGCGGTAGACCAGGCCGATGCGGTCACAATATTCCGCCTCGTCCATGTAGTGCGTGGTGACGAAGACCGTTACGCCGCCGGCCGCCATGCCATAGATCAAATCCCAGAAACGGCGGCGGCTGATGGGGTCGACGCCCGCGGTCGGTTCATCCAGGAACACGACCGGCGGCTCGTGCAGAATTGCGCAACCCAGGGCCAGGCGTTGTTTCCAGCCACCGGAGAGAATCGCGGTCCGCGAGCGCCGGTGTTCCTGCAAGCCGGCCATTTCGATGACCCATTCCTTGCGCTCGCGGCGGCGGGCGCGAGAAAGACCGTAGATTCCGGCGTAGAAGTCGATGTTCTCCGCGACTGTCAGATCTTCATAGAGTGAGAAGCGCTGGCTCATGTAGCCGATGCGGGCCTTGATGAGTTCCGGCTGGGTGAGCATGTCCAAGCCGGCAACGGTGCCGGAGCCGGCGGTGGGCGTGAGAATGCCGCAGAGCATGCGGATGGTGGTCGATTTGCCGGCCCCGTTCGGGCCGAGGAGCCCGAAGATCTGCCCCGCGGCCACTTCGAAACTTACATCGTGCACGGCGACGAAATCACCGAAGTGTTTTTCGAGGTTGCGTACCACGACGGCGGGAGGGGGCGGCGAAACGGAAGACTGCGTGATCAAGGCGCGACTCAACTTCTGCGCTGATTGTAACCAAGCCCGCCGTCCTTCCCAGCCTTCCAGCCCGTCCCGTGCCGCGAATCGATGGCGCCTGCGTGCCGGCTACGCCGTGCCAGCCAGCAAGACGGCCGCCCAGCAGGCGATGGCTTCGGCCCGACCGACGGCGTCCAAGCCTTCGTTAGTCGTCGCTTTGACGCCGACTGCGCCGGGGGGCAGGTTCAAGAGTTCGCTGAGGGAGCGCTGAATGTCCGCCTTCAGTGGTCCGAGGCGCGGTTCTTGAGCGTGAATGATGATGTCGGCGTTGACGATTCGAAATTTCGCGGCGGCGACTCGAGCCAGCACGTTGGCCAGGAACAGCCGGCTGTCCGCGCCGGCCCACTTTGGATCGCTATCTGGAAACAGCTCGCCAATGTCTCCCAGGCCGGCGGCGCCCAGTAGCGCATCGCAGAGGGCGTGCAGCACGACGTCGGCATCGCTGTGGCCGCGGAGGCCGCGCGCATGTGGTATACGAACGCCGCCCAGCACGAGCGGGCGGCCGTGAGTCAGGCGATGCAGGTCGTAGCCGATGCCGGTTCGGAAGCTGAGAGCGCTTGTCAATTCTTGGTCCTCGTGAAGTTGACAATAGCTGAGCAATGATACAGCGCGGCGAAGCCGGCGCCAGAACGGGCCGGCGCGCATTTCCCAGGAGAGACCTAACCGCAGCGGGGCAGACCAGCGCGTTGCAGCGCCGCAGGGCGGATCGAGTATAATTGGGCGGGAGATTGATTGAAGTGCGCTTAGGCCGCCGTCCGCAAAAGCTGACCAGCTACCGGCCGATGCTGGAGCGTCGGGGCGATGTTGAACTCAACGCCTACGCGCGGCACATGCGCCGTAACGTTCTGGGCATACTGCTGGGCCTGGTGCTGATCGGCGGTGCGGCCTGGCTGTTTCATGCGTTCAGCTCGCAAGACCGGGTGGCCCCGCAGCCGCGCGTTTACTCTGACAAGGTGCGTTGCGGTGAATGCGGGCACGAGCAACTGGTCCAGGTCAGCACGCGTGACAAATTCCCGCTCACGTGCCCGAAGTGCAAGGCCCACGATTGCTGGAAGGTTTGGCGCTGCGCCGAGTGCGTAACAGAATTCGTCAGTAAGGTGGGGCGCGAAGACCGGGAAACAGCCGCGACCATCCTGCGCTGCCCCAAATGCGGCAGCATGTCAGTCGGTTCGGCGGCTCGCCCGCCTGTCCCTGCGCCGGCGGCGCAACCCTGACAATGAGGCGGTAATTGCGTGCGCGGCGCACGGGGGCGGCGGGCGAAAGCGGCGACAGATCATTTGACTAAAATAGTGCCGTTTCCTAGCATCAGGCGGCCGCCAGCCGCCCGCGGTGGCCGACTGGAGCCAAAATCCACGGGGCGGACGGATCGTACAGGTGCAGGCGGCAGCCTGGGACACGACACGGAGGCGTACGATGGCCAAGCGCGACGAGTTACTGGAGATCGTCGACCGGCATCTGGACAGCGAGTCGTTCCGCCAGCAGCACTGGGAGGGAACGTTCTGGGAGTACCTGGACATGGTGCTGGCCAATCCGCGCATCGCGCGCAACGCGTTCCAGCGCATTTACGACATGATCCTGTACTCCGGCACGCAGCGCTACACGAGCATGAAGCAGGAGTACGTGCACTACAAGTTCTTCGACGACCCGTTCGACAATGGGGCGGATGCAGTGTACGGGCTGGACGGGGCGCTGATGCGGCTGGTCGACTGCTTCAAGTCGGCCGCCCAGGGCTACGGGACCGACCGTCGCATTCTGCTGCTGCACGGGCCGGTGGGTTCGAGCAAGAGCACCATCGTGCGTCTGCTGAAGAAGGGCTTGGAGCACTATTCGCGGCTGGATGAGGGGGCGCTTTACAGCTTCGCGTGGAAGGGCATCGGCGACGCCAACGAGGCCGAGGTTGCGACGTGCCCGATGCACGAGGAACCGCTGAAGCTGATTCCGCGCCGGGCGCGGCGGGACATTTTGGCCAAGCTGAACGCCGACCTGCCGGAAGATCGCCAGGTGCGCGTGGACGGCGACCTGGACCCGTTCTGCCGCAAGACGTTCGAAGATCTGCTGATTCGCTATAAAGGCGATTGGCGCGCGGTGATGGATCACGTGGTCGTGCGGCGCGTTGTGCTGGCGGAGAAAGACCGCGTGGGCATCGGCACGTTCCAGCCCAAGGACGAGAAAAACCAGGATTCCACCGAGCTGACCGGCGACATCAACTATCG
>JAGPEO010000161.1 GCA_018056925.1 Phycisphaerae bacterium | reverse complement strand
GTAGACGGGGCCGGGAGCTTCCTGGTTTTGCCGCATGACTGCGTGCGCATCGGGCGAGCGGGGCGGGATGCGAGCGTGGACGTGCCGATTCCGGCCGACGTGCAGTCGCACCATGCGGACATCACGCGCGACGGCGAGGACTATTTCCTGACGGCATACGGGCCGGTGCAGGTGAATCAGCGCGACGTACGGCGGACGCTGCTGCGGAATGGTGACCGCATCGTGCTCGGTCCCAAAGCGAAGATGGTCTTTCATAAGCCCAGTGCCAAGAGCGATTCGGCGGTGTTGCGGCTGTCGCATCGCTGCCGCCTGGCGCAGGACGTGAGTGGAGTCGTGTTGTTCCACCAGACGTGCCTGATCGGCCCACAATCGAGCTGTCACGTGCGGACCGCCGAGGGGCAGACGCAAGTGGTGCTGTTCGAGCGCGGCGGGCGGTTGTATGGGCGCGAGGCGGCCTCGGGGGGCGGCAAGCTGGGCGACCCGCGCGAGCTGGCGGCGGGCGCGACTTACGATTTTGGTGAAGTGCGCATAGCACTGAAGCGCTACGATGACGGCCAGAGCTGCGGTCGCCGCGGCGATTTGGCGTAGGGCTGGAGCAGGCCCGGAGGAACCGAGGTGCCATATACGTTTCGACATGGCGATCGCCCGCTGGAAGGCGTTACGGTGCAACGAGCCGTGGGCCGCGGCGGCTTCGGCGAGGTGTACTACGCCCTGACCGATTCCGGCAAGCAGGTGGCGCTGAAGTACCTCCGCGAGAACCCGGAGATTGAGCTGCGCGGCATCGCGCAAGTGATGAACCTCAAGAGCCCGCACCTGATCACAATTTATGACGTGCGGCGCAACACGGCCGGTGAGCCGTTCGTGCTGATGGAATATGTGAGCGGGCCATCGCTGCGCGAGTTGTTGACGGATGCGCCGCACGGGCTGGGCCCGCAAAAGGCGGCGTATTTCATCGACGGAATCGCGAAGGGGCTGGCGTATCTCCACGATCGCGGCATCGTGCATCGCGACTTGAAGCCGGCCAACATCTTTTATGACGACGGCTACGTAAAGATTGGGGACTACGGCCTGAGCAAGCATATCTCCGTAAGCCGGCACAGCGGGCAGACCGTGAGTGTGGGCACGGTCCACTACATGGCGCCGGAGATCGGGTCGGGCAGCTACACCAAGGCTATCGACATCTACGCCATGGGCGTGATTTTGTTTGAGATGCTCACCGGCCGGCTGCCATTCAGCGGTTCGAGCATGGGCGAGATTCTCATGCGGCATCTCAGCGATCGGCCGGATCTTGCGGGAATTCCCGAGCCGTTCGCGGCGGTCATCGCGAAAGCGTTGGCCAAAGACCCGCGCGACCGGTACCAGGACGCGAGTGAAATGGCCGGTGCGCTGCGGCAATTCGCGGACGTGACCGCGAGTATTGCCTCGTTCGATCACAGCGTGCTGAACAGCGTGCCGCGACGGGCGGACGCGAACGATGCGGACCAGACAATGACGACGCCGCACCGCGTTCCGCCGCCTCCGCCGCCACCGCTGGACGCCTGGGGGCCACCGGGGCGTGTGGATGTGCTGTCGGACAAGCTGCAAAAGAAGAAGGACAAGGTCTCGGAGAAGTTCCGGCGCAAGGCGGAGAAGCTGGCGCGTAAGGCGGGCAAATCCACTGAGCGGGTAGAGTTCGGAACGCCGGAAGCCGAGCCGGCCGTGGACGCGGCGCCCCGGAAGGTCAATCGAATAGGGCAGTTGTTCGTGATTTTAACGCTGATGGCGGGCGTGGCGGTGGGGCTAAGCGCCATCCGAGGCGGGCCGCGCTGGGAAGAAATCGCGGTCGGGCTGTTCTGTTGCATTGCGGCCGCAGTCGCCGGTCCGCTGGTGGTCTATTACCGCGTACTGCGGCGCTCGCCGGTGCGCGGCGGCGTATGGGACCGGCTGGCATATGTAGCATTGACGGGGGTGATGCTGATTCCGGCGTTTGCAATGGCGAGCGACTACCTGCACGTTGCGGCCCATCACCGTGGGGAAGTCTCGCCCGACGCCCATTTCATGCGTTTGCTCGCGGCGCCTTTGGCGATGCTGCTTTTCTGCGACTGGACGCGCCGGCTGCGCACCGGACAGTTGGGTGAGGTCCGGGCCAAGGATGCGGCTTGGCCGGCCGTGGTGGGGCTAATCGCCGCAAGCATCGCGGGCGCGGATAGCTTCCACCTGGCGGCGGCGGTCATTTGCGCGACGGCGTCGCTGCTAACGCAGGCGGGCGCGGCACTCTGGCCCGTTCGCCAAGGTGTTGGCGGCACCCCGCAAGCACAGCCCCCGACTGAAGAATTGGAACAGAAACCGTGGGCGCCACTGGCGGGCGGAACGATGCCGCCAACGTGGGCTCGCACTGCGCCGGCCGCAGCAACGGATATTACGCCGCCGGCCGTCCTCGAAGCGGATAACGTCTTGATCCCGGAGACAGGCGTCTCATTAGGCGGCTCGCAAGAACGGCGCACAGTGGGAATGGCGTATTTGTTGTGGGCCCTGTGCTTGTTTGGAGTGGCGGGCATACACCGCTTTTACAGCGGGCGGTACGTCTCAGGCGCGATCTGGGTATTGACTTGGGGATTAGTGGGGATCGGCTCGCTCGTGGACCTCTTCCTGATTCCCGAGATGGTGCGGGCGAGCAATCGCGCGCCGGCCGGTAGTGGTCGGCGCCCGTCAGTTCCCCGCGCGCGTCCGATCTCGACTGAAGTTGGGCGCCCGGTTAGAACTGAGTACGTGGCAGCCAGTCGCAATGACTGGCCCACCGTGCTGCTGTTGCTGGGCGGCGTCGGGCTGGCGCTGGGGCTGGGACGGCCCATGCAAACCATGGAGGAAATACCGAGCCTAGCGGCTTTCTGGAATGCGCTCAACGAGCCCGGGCACGTTGCGCTGATGATCATTTGTCTGGGCGGTCTGCTGTTGGCGATTGGCCGCCGCCCCGCGGGCGCCGCCCACGCCTGCCGGGCTATTCTGGCGTGCCTCTTCAGCGTGGCCGGTGCGGCCGCGGGTATGGTTCTGCTTCCCCAGATAAGTTTCGGCCCGGATGCGCTGCCGGCTCTGGGGCTGATTGTCAGCCCGTTGTTGGTGGGGCTATGCCTGCTGCTATGGCCGCCGCAGCGCGAGCGGTTGATCGTGATCTAAAGCCGGCCTGAAGTTGCTTCGGGACGTCTTGGCCAGGTGTAGCTCCGGCGGTTATCCTGCCCGGCATGTCGGGCGCGCAGGCGGAAAAGTATTTGATCGAGGCGGTGCAGCGCGGGGACCAGCAGGCCTGGCGCGAAGTCATCGCGCGTTATCAGGGCCGGTTGCTGAGCTTTGCACGGCGGATGCTGGCGCAGCGCGGCGATGCGGAAGACCTGGTGCAGGAGACGTTCCTGGGGCTGCTGCGCAGCCTGCCGAATTATGATCCGGCCCGCTCGCTCGAGACGTATCTGTTTGCCATTTTGCGGCACAAGCTGCACGACCAGTTTCGCAAAGCAGAGCACGGCCGGCGGCAGAGTCTGGAACAGCTAGAGGTTGATGAAGCCCCCGAGCTGTGGCTGGACCGTGACACGCCCAGCCGGCGGGTCGGCGCGCAAGAGGACCTGAGCGCGCAGCGGCAGGCGCTGGTCGAGTGTCTGCGGCAATGGGTGGAGCGCTGCTGCGGGCAAGGGCGTTTTCAGGATTTGATGGTGGTCGAAATGCTGATGGTGCTCGGCTTGCGAAACAAGGAGGTGGCCGAGGACCTGGAGCTGACCGAGACGGCCGTGGCGGGGATCAAGTTCCGCGTGCTGGAGCAGTGGCGGGCGGTGACGCAGGCGGCCGCGGTTGGGCGTGACTGGCAGGAGTCGGATTTGGCTGGGGATAGCACGTTAGCGGCGATCTGGCGCGAGGAAGGGATTTCGTGCCCGAAGCGTTCGACGCTGGGGCGGTTCTTGTTGGGCGCGCTGGATGAGGAGTGGATGACGTTTATCGACTTCCACGCCAACCAGGCTCAGTGTCCGCGCTGCCTGGCTAACCTGGACGACCTGCGCGAGGAAGAACAGCGCGACGCCGCGGAGCGCGAGAAGCTGTGCGAGCGCTGCTTTGCATCGAGCATTGGCTTCCTTTCAAAAATGCCCGACGACCAATGAGCGCCCTCAAGACTGGGGCGCCCTTATCAGTCTATTGCATTATCACCTTATCACTCTTGGCCCGTGCACGGCTGCCGCTGGTCTGCTCCATGTACCACTTCACCGTCATCGGCACGCCCTCTTCATAGCTCACCGTCGGGCGCCATTTCAGAACGCGGCGGGCTTTGGCGGTCGTGAAGAACGAGCGGCGGCCCATGAGCCAGACCGCGTAACGCGTGATGAACGGCGGCTTCTTGCTGCGCAGCAGGTGGCCGAGGCATTCGAGCACAAAACCGGCCGTGTACGCCACGCGATACGGTACATGCCGTTGGACGGGCGGCGCGCCGCAGGCCCGCGCCAACAGGTCGAAATACTGCTGCTGGGTTATGTCGCCGTCGTTGCTGCAGTTGAAGACTTCGCCGCCGGCCTCGGGTGTGTCGGCCGCCGCGATCGCCGCTTCGGCGACATTACCGGCATAGACGACATTCAGGCGATTATCGCCGCGGCCTAGAATCTTGGCCTTGCCGCTGGACACAATGTGGTGCAGCCGGGCGATGGTAGTGCGGTCGCGCGGGCCGTAAATCCAGGCAGGGCGAATGACGGCCACCTGAATGCGTCCGCTGCGGTGGGCTTCCAGTGCGAGGCGCTCGGCCTCGACTTTTGACTTGCTGTAGTAAGCCCATTTGTACAGGCCGAAGGCGGTCGGCCAGGTTTCGTCGATGACCGCGTCTTTGGTGTAGTAGCCATAGACGCTGATTGAGCTGATGTGTACGAGGCGGCGCACTTTGGCATCGGCCGCGGCCGTAATTACGTTGCGCGTGCCGTCTATGGTGACGCGCTGGAAGTCTTCCCAGGGGCCCCAGTCGCCTACTTTGGCGGCTGAATGGTAAACGACGTCAACGCCCTGGCAGGCCTTGCGCACTGAGTCGAGGTCTGTTATATCGCCCTCGACGAATTCAACGTCCTGCGTCTCGAGCCAGGAGAGATCGGCGCCTGGGCGCACCAGGACGCGCACGGGGCGATTTCTGCGCCGCAGTTGCTCAACAATGTGGCTGCCCAACAAGCCGGTTGCGCCGGTGACGAGGTTCATGTGTACCTTTCGTTCAGCAAGTCTACTCCCTAGAGTGATAAAGAGGGTGCTAAGGTGATAAAGTGATAGAGTGATAAAGGCGCGCGTAGGCCGGTCAGCTACCGCAGCGCCACATTTATCACCATTGCGCCACCCCTTATCACCCTATCACTTGATCACTTTATCACCGTTCTACGGGCGGCGCAGCATCGCCAGCACGTGGTCGGCTACCTGGCCCGGGCCTACCCCGCAATAGTCCAGTATTTCGGCTTCGCCGCGGGCGGAGCGCGGCACGCGCTGACAGCATAGCGTGCTCACGGTCACGCGGCAGTCGCGGGCGGCAGCTTCGGCCACGGCCGCGCCGAGTCCTCCGCCGTAGTTGTCTTCAAACACGAGCGTTCGGCCGCCGCCCTTGCGCAACACCTCAATCAGCCTCTCGCCGTCCAGCGGCAGGCAGTACGCATCGACCAAAGTCGCGTGGATGTTCTGTTTGGCGAGCATCTCGAGCACCTGCCGGCCGACGTGCACCATGTAGCCGGCCGTCACCAGCGACACGTCCGGGCCGGAGGCAAGCACCTGAAATCCGCCCGGTTCGAAGCGCGTATCCGGCGCGTAGATCAGCGGCACGCTCGGGCGGTGCGTGCGCATGTAGCACATACCGTGATGTTCGAGCATCAGGCGCGTGCAGTGGTATGCGGCCACCGCGTCGGCGGGCTGATAGCACCAGCACAGCGGGCTGGTGCGATCGTCGCCGCGCACGGCCGTGTACGAACGGAAATAGGCGACGTCCGACAGGGCCATCTGACTGGGGCCGTCGGAGGCGGGGGTGATGCCGGCGTGCGAGCCGACCAGCTTGATGTTGGCGCGCGAGATGCTGGCCAGTTCGACCTGGTCGTACGTGCGGGCCAGGAACTTCGCAAACGAGTTTGCAAAGGGGATGAATCCGGCGGCGGACAGGCCGGCGGCGACGGAGACCATGTTCTGTTCGGCGATTTTCGCCTCGAAGAAGCGCTCCGGGTGGGCTTTGGCAAAGATGTTGGAGAAGGTCGAGTTGCTGACGTCGCCGTCGAGGACGACCACCTGCGGTAGCAGGTCGCCCGCGACCTTCAACGTCGCGCCGTAGGCTTGGCGCGTGGCAAGTTTGCCCTTTTCCAGGTCTTTTCCGAGGCCGCCCGAGTTCATGGTTTCCTCAAATGAGGGCCAGTTCACGCTGCGCGGGTCAGGCCGCGGCGTCATGTTGGCGGGCGGCGGCAACGGGGCCGGCGGTGGGCCGACTTCGACGCGCTCATCGGCGGCGGCCATTTGGTCGAGGCTGGCGTATGCGGCGTCGAGCTGATCCGGCTTGAGCGGCTTGCCGTGCCAGTTGCCGTGCTGCAAATCGCTGACGCCCCAACCCTTGACGGTGCACGCGACGATTGCGAACGGGCGGCGGGCGCGCTCGGCTTTCTTGAAAGCGGCAGCGATGGCCAGTGGGTCGTGGCCGTCGATCATGACCGCTTGCCAGCCGTAAGCCCGCAATTTCGCGAGCAAGCGCTGCGGCGATTGTTGTTGCGAGACGAAGTCCGCCTGGCCCTGGCCGTTGGCGTTGAAGACTGCGCAGACGTTGCGCAGCTTGTGGTCCATGATGAAGTCCAGCGCTTCGGCAATTTGGCCTTCGCGCGATTCGCCGTCGCCGATGAGGGCGTAGATGCGGCGTTTGCTGTGGTCCAGCCGAGCGGCCAGCGCCAGGCCGGCGGCCACGCTAAGGCCCTGCCCCAGGCTGCCGGTGGCGGCGTCGAAGAACGGGAAGCCTTCGGCGGGATTGGGATGGCCATCGAGAACGCCGGTGTGCATTCGCAAGGTGTCGACGTCGGCCGGCCGCAACGGCTGCGCTTCGTCGGGCGATTTACCGACAGCGCCGCCGAGGTCCGCGTAGGCTGCGTAGATGATCGGGACAGCGTGGCCCTCGGACAGCACCAGCCGATCAGCGGTCGGGTGCCAGGGGTTGGCCGGGTCGTAGCGCATGTGGCGGTACATCAGCCAGGTCACCAGGTGGGCCAGCGACAGGCCGCTGGAGGGGTGGCCGGCGCCGGCCATGGCTGTCATGCGGACGACGAGCTTGCCGAGTTCGGCGGCTTTCCGCTGAATTCCGGCTGTTTGCTGCGAAACGGGTGTTGTGACGGTCGAGTTCTGCATGGTTGACTCGCTCTGCGGGGTAAAGACCAGTTACTCTATCGGGGGGCGCGGAGGGCGGCAACCGGTAGGCTCGACCGGGCGCCTGATGCCAGTGCAATGTGAAAAGGCACAAAGTGGCGGGGCGCGCGGCCGGTTGGTCGTATAATCGGCGCATGGAACCTTCGACCGACCTGTTCGCCGAGCAGCGGGCAGCGGCTTTCGCGCGCGTGCAGCCGCTCGCCGTGCGCATGCGCCCGAGCAGGCTCGATGAATTCGTGGGGCAGGAGCACTTCTTGGGGCCGGGAAAGCTGCTGCGGCGCATGCTTGAGGCTGACCGGCTCACCAGCGCCATCTTCTACGGTCCACCCGGCTGCGGCAAAACCACGCTCGCCCGCGTGATCGCGGCGTACACGCAGGCCGCGTACGAAACGCTGCACGCGGCGGAAGCGGGCGTGAAGGATGTGCGGCGCGTCATTGATGAGGCCCGCCAACGCCTGACAAACGAAGACCGGCGCACCGTGCTGTTTCTCGACGAGATCCACCGCTTCAACCGCGCTCAGCAGGATGTGCTCCTGAGAGATGTTGAAGAGGGCGTGTTGATTCTCATAGGCTCAACCACCGAAAACCCGTTCTTCTCGGTCAACAGCCCGCTCATCTCGCGGAGCCAGGTTTTCAAATTCGAGCCGCTGACCGCCGCACAACTTAAAGTCTTGCTGCGCCGGGCCCTCGCGGACGAGCAGCGCGGGCTGGGCAAGCTGAAAGCCGTTTGTGATGAAGACGCGCTCGACCTGATTGCCGAGCGGGCTGACGGCGACGCCCGCCGCGCTCTTAGCGCGCTTGAGGTCGCCGTGCTTTCGCAGCTACGGTCGAAGGGCACTGCCCAGCGTGCGGCCGCCGCGCCCCCGCATGTCACGCGCGCCGTAGCCGCGGAGTCCATGCAGCAGAAGTCCATCGACTACGACCCGACCGGCGACACGCATTACGACGTGGCCTCGGCCCTGATAAAG
>JAGPEO010000160.1 GCA_018056925.1 Phycisphaerae bacterium | reverse complement strand
GGAAATGCTCTTGCCCGGGCGCCGGCTGGAATGGCTCGACCCGCAGCCGCACAACCGCAAACTGGGCTCGCCCGCCGACCTGTCGCGCGATGCGGCCTTCGGCTTCAGCCGCTTGCGTGATCGTCTCGCGATAGGCCACACGCGGCTTGCCGACGCGCACGTCAACGTTCATGTCGCGTTCGAGCCGGTGGCACATGACCTCCAGGTGCAGCTCGCCCATGCCGTGAATAAGCGTCTGGCCGGTTTCGGGCTCAACGGTGAAGTCGAACGTTGGATCGCTACGCGAGAGCATCTTCAGCGCGTTCACAAGCTTGTCGCGATCGGCTGAAGACTTCGGCTCGATCGACATGCTGATGACCGTTTCCGGAAATTCGATGCGTTCGAGCAGGATCGGCGCGCGGCTGTCGCACAGCGTATCGCCGGTGAGCGTCTCCTTGAGGCCGACGACCGCGACAATGTCGCCGCACATGGCGCGCTCGATCTTCTCGCGCCGCTTGGCGAACAGATGGAAAAGCTGCGGCACGTTCTCCTTCTTCTTACGGCCGACGTTGACGACGCGCGAGCTGGCCTTAAGGACGCCGGAGTAGATCCGCAGGAAGTGCAGATCGGCGTGCGGCTCGGCAATGACTTTGAAAACCAGGGCCGCCAGCGGTTCGCCCGGATCGCATTTGCGCTGAACGATTTTGCTGGGCTTGTCCGGGTCGAACCCGCTAATCGGCGGGACGTCCAGCGGCGACGGCAGGTAGTCGGTTACCGCGTCCAGCAGGGCCTGCACGCCCATGTAACGCAGCGACGAGCCGCACAGCACCGGCTGGCAGCGCAGGCTGATGGTGCCGGCCCGGAGGGCGGTCCGCATCTCGCCTTCCTCGAACGGGCGTCCCTCGACGTACTTTTCCATCAGGTGGTCGTCGAGCTCGGCCAGTTTCTCTTCAAGCTCACGCCGGGCTTGCCGAGCCTCGCTCTCGAGATCGGCGGGAATATCCACCAGTTCAAAGTTGCGGCCGTCGCCCCCGTGATAGAACACGGCCTTCATGCGTATCAAATCAATGTGGCCACGGAAGGTATTTTCGCGCCCGACCGGGAGCTGGATCGCGATCGGGTTGCCGGCCAGGCGATCGCGGACGGTGGCGACGGCGTGTTCGAAATCCGCGCCGGTTTTGTCCATCTTGTTCATGAAGCATAGGCGCGGCACTTTGTACTTGTCCGCCTGGCGCCACACGGTCTCGGATTGCGCCTCCACCCCTTCCTTGGCGTCGAAGATAATCACCGCTCCGTCGAGCACCCGCAAGCTGCGCTCGACCTCCGCGGTGAAATCCACATGGCCAGGCGTGTCGATCAGGTTGACGCGGCAATCGCGCCATTGGAACGAAACGGCCGCGCTGTAAATGGTGATCCCGCGCTGCTGCTCTTCCACGTCAAAGTCGGTGACGGTGGTGCCGTAATCGACCTCGCCCATCTTGTGGATGGTGCCGCTGTAATAGAGCACGCGCTCGGTGGTGGTCGTCTTGCCCGCGTCGATATGGGCGACGATGCCGATGTTGCGAATTTTTGACAGATCTTCCATACCTGTTGCCGCGTTTTGAATCCGACATTATAGGCGCATCGCGCGTTGACGAAACCCTGCCGGGCGCAGGTTTGCAGCGCTCGTTCGAAAATCCTCTAGCGCCACGCCATCACACATGCTGGCGAACGCTTCCGGGACCGTCGATAATCGCCCGCGAAGCCGGAGTGCAGGAGCAGGTCGAATGAACGAACAGACTACGACGCCCGCGGCACGCGCGACGTCGCAGAACCAGCCCAACCCACGCGCCCGGGCCGGCCCGGCGCGCCTCGTAATCGGAATCGTCTTCCTCGCCGTCGCGATCGTCGCGGCCGCGATGATGGCGCTGGAGCATCTCGCCGGCTTGCGCTTACCCGGCTGCGGCCCCGGGAGTCCCTGCGCCGAGGCCAGTCAAAGCGCTTGGGGCAGCGTGCCATACGTGAATTGGCCGGTGTCGTACCTCGGCTTGGCGTACTTCGCAGGCCTGCTCGTGGCCTGGGTTTCGATATGCCGTCACGGAGCGCCGCTGCTTCTGCTCTGGCTGGTGCGATTGGGACTGCTGGTCTCAGTCGGGTTCGTACTGATCATGCTCCTCGGCGGCTACCCCTGTCCTTATTGCCTGGCGACGCACCTAAGCAACCTCGGATTCTGGATTCTGATCGAGACCTTGCCGCGCGCCGCGGCGCCGCGCTGGCAGCCCGCGGCGGCGTTGGCCGGCATGTTCGTGCTTGCGACAGCCGCGCTGGCGGTGCTCGAAACTAGCGTACAGCGCGAGCTGCAGACCGTCGCCGAGGCCGATGCACAAGCCACTGCCGCGGCGATCGTCGCCGGTTCCTCGCAACCGATAGCGGAAAGTAGCGTAAAGCCACCCATCACCGAAGTTGGTCAACCCCTCGGACCAGCTCCCGCGCAGCCGACCGGCTCTGCCGCGAGCGCGCCGGCCGGTTCTGCCGCGGCTGCCTCGACCGCCGAACCCTTGCGCCGCGGGTTTACCGGGCGCTATCGGCTCGGCCCGGAGGCCGTCCCGCTACGGCTCGTCATCTTCTCGGATTACACTTGCAAAGGCTGCAATCTGCTGGAGATTGAGCTGAAGCAGCTCCTCGCGACCAGCGACATCGTCTCGCTATCCGTCAAGCAATGCCCCATGAACTCCGAGTGCAATCACCTGTTCTCAAGCGAGCGCGAGCACGAAAACGCCTGCCGCGCTGCCCGTGCCGCGGAGGCCGCCGGGCTGCTGCGCGGCAACGACGGCTTCTGGCAGATGCACCATTGGCTCTTCGATCGCAGCGGCCGCTTCACCGACGACGAGCTACGAACGGCCCTGGCGGAGTTTGACTATGACGCGGCCGAGTTCGAGCGCGTCATGAACAGCGATGAGGTGCTGCAACTCATTCAGGCCGACGTCCAGGAGGCCTTCGACCTGGGAATGACCACGACGCCAATGGTCTTTATCAATGGCCGAGAGTTCAAAGGCTGGTCGGTTCCGCTGAACCTCACCAAACTGGTGGAAACGCTGAAGACGAAGAATCTGCCCGCCAAGACGGCCGAAGCCGATCAGCCGGCGCCGGCGCCGCAGCGCTACGTGAACGAATGGAAGGAGTCGCGTGTGCGCGACTTCCCGCCCGCCGCGCGGGCCTGGACGAATGGGTCGCCAATGGCGACGCTGCCGATCATCGCCTGGGGCGATTACCTGCAACCCAACACGGCGCTCGCCGACGCCATCATTCGCGAGTTCCTTACTTCACACCCGGAAGCGCAGTACACCTTCCGCCACTACCCGCTCAGCCCGGAGTGCAACCCGGCCGTCGACGAGGAACGCTATAACCAGTCCTGCCTGGCGGCCCGAGCGGCGGAAACCGCGGGACGCCTCAACGGCCAGGACGGTTTCTGGAAGATGCACGTCTGGCTGATGGAAAATCAGGCGAACTTCAGCGAGCAGACGCTGCAGGACGCGCTGCCGGAACTAGGGTTCGAGCCGCTGGCTTTTCTGGATGCGATGAACGATCCGGCCGTAACCGAGGCCATCCTGGATGACGCCCGCGCGGCCCAAGAGCAGCAACTTCGCAATGCGCCACTGATGTTCGTAAAGAACAAGGTCATTCCGCGATGGCTGCATGGGAGTAGGCCTCTCTTGCGCGAGATATTGGAAGCTGCGGCGCGGGAATAGTGGATAGTTGTTAGTGATTAGTCGTTAGTGATTAGTGGTTAGTGAATGGTGGATGGTGGCGATTGTCGCACATGGTATTGATCTTGTGCAGATAGAACGCATTGCACGTGTATGGCGCGAGCACGGTGAACGCTTCCTGAATCGAATCTTCACAGCCGGCGAACGGAACTACTGCCTCGGCGGCCGGAATGCCGCAGAACGCCTGGCAGGGCGGTTCGCGGCCAAGGAAGCGGTCATGAAGGTGCTGGGCACCGGCTGGCGCGGCGAGATACGCTGGACGGATATCGAAACCCTGCCGGACGCACTCGGTAAACCCCTGGTGACTTTGCATGGGGCCTGCGCGCAACGCGCCGCCTCCCTAGACATCGGGCGCATTTTGCTCTCCATCTCGCACACCCGCGAGCACGCGATTGCCTCAGCCATCGCCCTCAGCGTGTAAAGCCGGTTTCCAACCGGTCGGGGTGGTTCAACCAGTCACGATCGCCCGGAAACGCTGCCGGCAACGCAGGCCTGACCCCACCCTACCACGCCCGCCGTGCAATCCGTACAATCCCCCTCCATGAAGTGTGCCCGTATCGCGGCGGCACTTATATTGCTCGTCGTAACGCTCGGTTCCCTGACCGTATCGGGCGGATATGCCTGGTACTACCGCAGCGATCGTTACCGCCGCCAGTGTGTCGCGGACCTGAGCGCCGCTCTCGGCTTGCCCTGCGACATCGGGCGAGTCCTGCCGCGCGCCCGCTGCTGCCGCGAGTACAACGACGTCGCGGTCTGGCTGCCGGATCGCCGCGACAAAGTGCTTTCCTGCCCGCGCGCCCTGCTCACCCGCCTCAACGACGCCGCCGATGAGCGGGCCTATGAAATGCGTCTGCTGGGCGGGGCCTGCGAAATATCGACACGCACTTGGCTGCGCGAGGACTACCGCCGGGTGGTCGAATCCGGCCTGCGCCTGGGCTTCGCACCCGACGGCCCGCGCCAGATCATCATCCAGGGCATGGATTTGCGCTTCATCCGCGACGACTTCGTTGCGCTGCTTGAAGACGCGACCGGCAGCGTTACGTTCGACTCGCACGAACGAGGCCGTGCCTCGATTCAGTGCCGCTCGCTAAACGGCTATGCCTCGCCGGAGTCGATCACGCTGACGATGCGCTTTTCCCCGCTGGACGGCGGAGTACAGATCGACGAGCTAACGTTGCACGCGCCGAACCTGCCCTTGAACGTCCTCGGACTTGGCGCCCTGACCGGCCTGCTCATCGAATCCGGGCGCTTCAGCGGACAACTCGCCTATTCCGAGGCCGACGGCCGGCGCCGCGTTACGCTTGCCGGACGCTGCTATGACCTGAGTCTGCCCGAGTGCACGGCCGGTTTTGCTTCGCCAGGCTGGCGCGGCGCGGGCCGCGAGATTCAGTTGCAGGAGTTGACCTTCATCGACGGCCGGCCCGTCCGGCTGCGGTTTTCGGGTGCGCTTACCGGCATGGTGCTCGGCGATTTGTTGGCGCCGTGCGGAATGCAGGCCGCCGACGGCCAGACTGACTTGCGCATCGCAGCGGCCGAGTTGTCGCCGCGGGGCATTGATCGCCTGGTCGCCTCGGGCAAGTGCGGCAACATCTCGCTGCGGGCCCTGAGCGAGCGCTGCGCCGCCGGCCGGGTGAGCGGCAGAGCCACACTGGTCATCACCGACCTGACGATCCGCGATAATCATCTTGCCTCGCTGGACGCCGAGTTTCACGTAGAGGACGGTCCCGAGCCCAAGTGGATAGAAGGGCGCCTGTTAACCAACCTTTTGGGCCGCATACTGGACATCGAACTGCCGCCGGTCCTACCGGAACGAATCGAATATACGCAGTTGGGCGCGCGGCTTGAGGTGCGTGACGAAGTGCTCTACCTGTTCGGCACGCACGGAACGCGCGGCAAGACGATCCTCACCGGCAAGGTGATGGAACACGAAATTCCGCTAATTTGGGAGCCGGAGCAGGGCCGCGACCTGGCGGGCTGGTTCGACGCTCTACGTACGCAGGCCGCCGCCTACGTCCACCGCTGGCAGTCATTGCCGCCGCGCCAGGCTTGGCAGGCGTTCTCAACGCTGCGCGGAGCGCCGCCACCGCCGGCCCCCAGCGCGCCGACTACCTCGCCTGCGCCGGGCGCTGTGCCGGCCGCGGCGCCGTAGCGGGCCAGTGTGGTACAGGCCTATGCCTCAGCGGCCGTCTGCAAGGGTTCAAGCATTGGCTCGGAGAGCCGGTGAGAACAAAAGGTGATCAAGGCCTGGTGCTGCTGACCGTGCTCGTCAGCCTGGCGCTCGCCAGCCTGACCGTGTGGGCGGTGGCGCGCCAAGGTCATGCGCTGCAGGAACGCGACTGGGCCGATCTGCGCAACGCGGCTCGGGCCGCCGCCGATGAGCAGAGCATCGCCCTCCAGGCCGATATTGCCCGCGCCCTCGACGCCGTCGCCGCGCGTCTGCGCAGCGAGGGTTTGGCCGGCCTGGAATGCTGGCTGGACGAGCAGCAGGATTGGAATTTCATTGTGCTCTGCGCGGAGGATCAGGAGGTCCTACTGCCGCAAACGCCCCCGACAGGTAGGCCAACTAGTGCCGCCGCGCCGGAGCTGCCCCGGTACGAACCTGATCTCGATGAGGACGAAGTCCGCGGCGTGCTGATGGCTTGCCAGCCGCTTCTGGCCGCGGAAGACGTCAGCCTGCGCGTGCGAGCGTGTCTTACCGCGGCCGACTGCTACCGGCACCTGGGTGACACAGCTTCCGCCGTGCGGGTCCTGGAAAGCGCGGGGCAATTGCTCAGCGCCCGGACGGCCGCCGAGCCAGAGTCGTTCGAGGCTCTGGTGGAGGTGATCGGCTGCCTGGCCGAGGCTGAGGCGCGCGAGCCGGCGAGAAAATACTTGCAGGCCCTGCTGCAGCAGATAGCCGGCGCCCACCCGGCGCGTTACACGCCCGAACAGTTGGAGTTCCTCAAACGCCGCACGATTGGCATCGTGGATGGATCGGACGTCCATGATCTACGCCAACAGTTGGAAGACGCGGCTTTGCGGGCTTCGATCCGCCGCGCGGCCCCCGACGTGCTCGCCGCCGCCCGCGCGGCCTGCCGCGCCAGGCCCGACTCCGGCGAACAGTCTTTCACGCTGCAAACCATCCCGGTCCAGGGCGCCCCGCCGCAGCTTATGGCAAGCCGCCAAGCCGGCGTGGACGGCTGCATCGTCTTGGCACAAAGCGCAATGAAAGCCCTGGCGCGCTATTGGCCGTTTAATCCGGCTCAGCATTGGCGCCTGGCGCGCACGCCCGACCCGCAGGACGTGATCCTGGCGCAATTGGACGACAGCCTTGGCGGAGCCGCGCTGGTCGCCAGCCAACCGACCCTCCGCCTTATGCGTGGTCAGGCAAGGTGGCGCACCGCCCTGGTGCTCGTGACGGCCGCCGCCACCGCCGGCGCCTGGGGCGTCGTGATTTGGATGATGCTGCGCGCCATGGCCCACCAACGCGAACTCGTTCGCCTGCAACGGCGTTTTGTGGCCGATGTCAGCCACGAGCTCAAGACGCCCTTGGCCATGATCCGCCTGCTGGGCGAGACGCTGCTCGACGGCCGCGTCACTGACCCGCAGCGTGTGCAGGCTTACCACGGAACCATCACGCGCGAGGCCGAGCGCCTCTCGGTATTGTTGGACAGTATCCTCGACTTCAGCCGTATCGAATCCGGGCGTCGCCAGTACGTGTTTGAACCGTGCGATTTTGCGGCCGTTGCGCGCCAGGCCTGGGTATTGTTCGAGCCGCAGTTTGCCGCGGCGGGGTTCGAGCATCACCTGGAAATCGAGCCGAACCTGCCGGTGGTTCCGGCCGACGCCGCGGCGGTGCAACAGGTCATCGTAAACCTGTTGCAAAACGCCTTTCGCTATGGCGGCGAGGGCAAGTACGTGCGTCTGGCGGTCAATCGCGACGGGTATGTGATCGTGGTCACGGTCGAGGACCACGGCATCGGCATGACGCGCAGCCAGCTACAGCGGCTGGGCGATACCTTTTTCCGGGCCGAGGACACGCGCGTCCGGCAGACGCGCGGCTCGGGACTGGGCCTGGCGATCGTCAATCACATTGTGCAAGCGCACGGTGGCAAGATGGAGGTCCATTCGCGCCCCAACCGTGGAAGCAAGTTCACGGTCTGGTTCCCCTTCGAGCCGCGCGCCGTCACCGCGAATAGTCGGCCGGCGTGAAAGCAGGGCCGGGGGCACGAGCAGAAAAACTTAAGCGCCGCCCGCCGCGACGCTAATCGCTGCGGGCGGCGCACATCACCGCCGACCAACGCGGATTTCCAAAGCTGCGCACGAATGTGCGCGCGGTTGAGCCCTCGGCCGCTACTTGTCCGCCACCGTCAGCTTCATCAGCTCCGCCACGTCCTTCATGTTCTCCAGATCGAAGATCGCCGCCTTAAGGGCTTGCTGGCGGCTTTCGCTCATGATCGGCGACGCCAGGGCGTTGAACTTCACGCCGATCTCCTCGACCGTCATCGGGTCGCGCGGGTCGCCCTTGGGGTAGTCCATCGCGTGCGTGAACGTATTACCGTCGTTCGTCGTGATTGTGACCCGCGTGCACTGCTTGGCCGGGAAGGCCTTCTCGAACTCAGGGTTCGCGACCACCTTCACC
>JAGPEO010000159.1 GCA_018056925.1 Phycisphaerae bacterium | reverse complement strand
AGGAAGATGTAGGAGACGAGCAAGCGACGGAAGGACAAGTCGCCCACCAACCATCGACGTACCGTCCGACGCGACGTTCCCATGCAGCTCTTTTTCCATCACCGCGACGTCCGGATCAAGAAAGAACGGTGCGCAACGCGTTTCGAGTATTCAAAGACGGGGACAACGCCACGATGCGCGCGCGATTTTCCAGGCCTTGGAAGCCATCCGCAGGCCGAATTCCAGGCGTTGGAAAAAACAGCCGCGGTAAGGCGGTATAGCTCAAACCGCTGTGCACCAGACGGCGCTTTCAGCGAAAGCGCCCTACCTTCCAGACGGCGCGCTGAGCCAGCGCGCCCGACCTTGGTGTTCTCAGAAGCTGCGCGCGCGCAGCTTCCGGCGCAGCAGTAGAGCCAGGCCGATCAGACCCAGCAGCAGGCTGCCCGGTTCGGGAATCACCGTGAGCACGACGCTGTCCGCCATGTAGCCGATGGAAAAATCGGTTCCACCCGAGGAAATGGACGTCCCCTGAGCGAACTGGCCGCTCAGCGCACCGGAAAACTGGATGATCGTAAACGTGTCGTTGAGATCCGGCGTGAAGCTGCCCAGGTCGATTTGCAGCGTGCTTCCGCCCAAGTTCACGTCACCGCCCACCGTCAACTGGTCGTAGTCCGTCCCGGCGGTCAGTCCGAAAAGGTCCACCGCGAAGAACGAGCCCGAGGCAAAGGTCACGTTGCCGGTCGCCGTCATCGAACCAGGGCTCGCTCCGATTGAGAGCAGACCCCCGGCCTGGATGGTCAGGTCCGGCGCCTGAATCGTACCCGTGCCGGTCAGCGACGCCTTTTTCGCAACCCTCAGCCCGTCCGCGAACGAGTGCGTTCCGCCGAGCAAGTTCAAGACGGCGGCATCCGTCCCGTTGCCAACCGTCAGCGCCGAACCAGTATTGACCGCCGTTTCCGCCGTGTTCAGAGTGCCCCCGTTGAACGCCACGACCGAGTGAACCCCGCCGGTCGCGAGCAGGCTTTTCACGCTGACCGTTCCCCCGTTGAGCGTGAACGTGCCGTATCCATAATCCGAAATATTCCCCGTCTTCGATCCGATAATAAGATTCGAATTGTCGGCCTCGAACTGTGCGGTCCCTCCAATTGTCAGGAATCCGACCGACGGGCCATTGGCCACGAAAATATTCGTCGCGCTGGTACGGAAGAGCCCGCCGCTCTGCGTCATCACGCCGCGCACATCGGCGTACGTTGCCGCCTGTTTGGTGGGATCCACGGGAACCCAGGGCTCCCAGCCGCCGATCAGGACCGTGCCTTTATTCGGACCTTCATTGATCCACGTTCCGTCGGTCATCAACAGCTCGCCGCTGGATGCCCTTACAGCGCCTCCGCCTCTTCGGGCTCCGATGTGGAGCGCGCCGGTGTTGGTGACCGCTCCGCCGAACATGTGGAACCGGTTCGTCACCCCCGCTGGACCGGCCCACCCGTCGTTCTGGCCGATATAAATACCCTTGTCAAAAGAATGAGCCGCCGAACTTCCTGACAGCAAAACGCTGCCCGGCTGCATGACGAACAATGTGTTCACGGGGTTGTTGTTGGGATAACCCAGCCAGAAATTATTGTTGTTTCGGTTTTCGATCCTTCCCCAGTTGGTGACGACCGCGCTTCCCATCATGCGCATGTCGGCGCCGTGATTGACCCAGAGGCCGCCGGCTTCGACGTTGATCGTTCCGAACAGATTGTAAGCATGTGTAGAGCCATAGGAGGAGTCGACGGAAGTGAACGTTCCGCCGCTCTTGATCGTGATGTGATTGAAATGGTTCGCTTCACCGCCCGTGGCCGCATTGTGGAATCTCAGATTGCCTCCCGAATTGACCGTATACGTGCCGTATTGATTGACCAAGTGAACTCCACTGTAGCTGGCCACCCTGAAGGTTCCGCCGTTGTTTATGATGATGTTGGCGGTCTGATAGATGGCCGCGTTGGTAACGATCATGTTGGCGTTGACGTGCATCGTCACGAGGTCTCCCGACAGGCCGCCGAGGAACAGCGGGCCGTAGTAGCGCGTTGTGTCATTCGTGACGATATACGAACCACCCAGGTTGTTCGTCAGGATCAGCGTGGCGCCGGCCGCCGGCACTCCGCTGGGATTCCAGTTTCCGGCCGTGCTCCATGTCCCTCCCGCCCCATTCACCCAGGTGCTCTGCGCTCGCGCCGGCGCGCCGGCCAAGGCGAAGAGTGCGATCGAAAGCGCTGTTCCCAGCATGGCTTGGCTGATCCGTTTTTTCATGGCATTTCTCCCGACATATTTTCGAGCCTTCTTCAGGCCAATAGCCTCGACCTTTCGCCGGCTCGTCTTACACCCCACCCGGACTCAGATTATCATCTAAGACCGGAATTTGTCAACCCCTAAAATGCGTTTTTTGCGCCCAACGCATTATCTTGATGTTGAAAGAGTTACGACGTCTTCAGTCATTTTTTAGCGCGCGCTGTCTCGCGATCCGATGTTTCAGTCAGGGTTCGCCGAGCGCGATTTCCAGCGCAGTCAGCGCGTAGAGGTGACAAGGATCGGATCAGATTCCCAATAGCGGCCGACGTCGTTGATCTAGAAACCGGTTCCGTCCGGTTCGGTCCTGTGCGCCTCAAGCAGTTTTCTGATCAGATGCGCGCGCCTGTTGAACGCTTCGCGGCTCGGTCTTCGCGCAGTCGCCTTGGGTGTAGTCAAGCCGCGTCCGATGAGCCAGGATTCTGCAACCGTCCGGCACGTTGGTTCCTCCGAGTCTTTGGCTGATACCTGGTGCTTGGATTCCAAGCCACCGGAAGTCAAGCTTGGCCAATACCGCCAAGTGGCGAATACGCCGCCGGCCGCCATGCAGAGGTTTCCCACCCTCGAACTGGTTTTTTTCTTGCGTTGGCGCAGGCCTGACGTATCGTGTGCCGACTTTTGACAATAACGTCCAGACGTTGGAAGCGTCCACACACCTGTTTTCCAAGGATTGGAAAAAACCCGTCATGAATTCGTCACTCCGCTGGGGTGTTTTGGGGACTGGTCGAATTGCCGAGATTTTTGCCAAGGCCGTGGCAACATCGCGCCTTGGCCGCGTCGAGGCCGTCGGCAGCCGCACGACCGAAGCCGCCGAGGCCTTTGCCCGGCGCGTCGGCGTGCCGCGCGCCTACGGTTCGTACGAAGCGCTCCTGGACGATCCCGACGTGCAGGCCGTCTATATCGCCACCATCCATCCTCTTCACGCCCAGTGGGCCATCGCGGCGGCGGAAGCGGGAAAACACATTCTCTGCGAAAAACCGCTGACCATGAACTATCCGGAGGCGATGGCGGTAGTCGAGGCGGCCCGCCGGCACGATGTCTTCTTGATGGAAGCGTTCATGTACCGCTGCCACCCGCAGACCGCCAAGCTGGTGGAGCTGGTACGCGACGGGGCCATCGGCGACCTGCGCCTGGTGGAAGCCTCCTTTTGCTTCAACTCGAAGGCCCCGCCCGGGCATCGCGTTGTGAACCATGCGCTCGGCGGCGGCGCGATTCTGGACCTCGGCTGTTACCCTGTCTCAATGGCTCGTTTGCTGGCCGGCGCGGCCAGCGGGCAGCCCTTCCTGAATCCGGCGGACGTATGCGGCGTTGCGCATCTCGGCAGCGAGACGCGGGTGGACGAATGGGCCGCTGCTTCGCTCCGGTTCCCCAACGGCGTGGTGGCTTCGTTGATAGCGGCCATACAGCTCACGCGGGACAACACCCTGCACCTACACGGAACGCGCGGGCGGATCCATGTGCCCGTTCCCTGGCATCCGGACTCCCGCCATGGACCGGCGCGCATCATCATCGAGCGCGATGGCCAGGCGCCGGAAGAGATCGCGATCACGCTGACCCAGGATATTTTTGCCCTTGAGGCTGATCTCGTCGCGACCCATATCGCTCAACGGCAGGCGCCGGAGATGAGCTGGGACGATACATTGGGCAACATGCAAACCCTAGATCAGTGGCGGCGCTCCGCCGGCCTGGTCTATGACAGCGAGAAGCTGGATCAACAGACGCGGCCGCTGCACGGGAGACCGCTCCGGGTGCGCCCCGAGTACCCCATGCATTATGGCACCATCGATCTGCTCGCCCAGCCCGTCTCCCAAGTGATCATGGGTACCAACAACTTCTACTCCGCACCATTGGCGATGGTGCTCTTTGACCATTTCTTCGAGGCCGGTGGAAATGCCTTCGACAGCGCCCTGCTCTACAGACCTTGGCGTGAGCACTATCTGGCCACATGGCTGCGAACCCGCGGCGTTCGCAACAACGTCACGATCATCGAGAAGAGCGCTCACCCGCCCATGGATCGGCCCGAGTACATTGCGCGGGAATTGAGCATGAGCCTGGAGCACCTGCAGGTCGACTTCATCGACCTGTACCTGCTGCACCGCGACAACACGGAGGTCCCGGTTAGCGAGTTTATCGATGCCCTCGATGCCGAGCGGCGCGCGGGACGCATTCGCGCCTACGGTGGGTCGAACTGGAGTCCTGAGCGCGTTGACGAGGCCAACCTGTACGCCGCCGAACACGGGCGCGCGCCGATGGTCGCTGTGAGCAACCAGTTCAGTCTGGCGCAGTGGAACGAACCGCGCTGGGGGCGCGGCCTCACGTCCTCTGACCCGGCCTCGCGCGCCTGGCACGAACGCACCCGCATTCCACTGCTCGCCTGGACCACTCTCGCCTCGGGATTTTTCAGTGCGGCGCGGTACCCGCTGGAAAGCGAAAGCACCATAGCGAAGTACTGGCACAACGAGGCCAACTTCCAACGCAAGGAAAGGGTTGAGCAGTTCGCGCATCGTCACAAGATCGCCCCTGCAACCGTCGCGCTGGCTTACGTGTTGCGCCAACCCTTCCCCTGTTTCGCGGTTTTGGGCTGCAAGACACTTGAGGAGTTGCGGACCTCGTTGCAGGCCCTGACGCTTCCATTGACGCCAGAAGAGCTCCGCTGGCTGAACCTGGAGTCGTAACGCCCCGCGCGCGCAGGCCAATCAGGTGGCGCCGTCGAAGAGCTGCAACTGCGTATCGTCATCGCGCCGGCGCGATCTCCGCCGCGCAAGCTTGGGCTGACCACCCTCCAACTCACCCTCTTCGAGGTTGCTGAGGATTTCCTTGGCGCGCGCGATGACCGGGTCGGGCAGCCCGGCAAGCCTTGCAACTTGGATACCGTAGCTCTTGTCGGCTGCGCCCGGCACAATGCGGCGTAGAAACGCAATGCGATCGCCCTGCTCGCGCACCAACACGTTGTAATTCTTCACCCCGGGCAGGGTTAGCGCCAAGTCGGTTAATTCGTGGTAGTGCGTGGCGAAGAGCGTCATCGGCCGGCCCGCCGGCCCGCGATGCACATATTCCGCCACGGCCCAAGCAATGCTGATGCCGTCGAAGGTGCTTGTGCCGCGTCCAATCTCGTCGAGCACAATCAGGCTTCGCCCCGTGGCGTGATGCAGAATGTTTGCGGTCTCCTGCATCTCGACCATGAACGTGCTGCGCTCGCGCGCCAGTTCGTCTCCGGCCCCCACCCGCGTGAACACGCGGTCCACCAGCACCAACTCGGCCTCGTCGGCGGGCACAAACGATCCGGCCTGGGCCAGGATCACGATCAGCGCCACCTGCCGAATGTAGGTGGATTTTCCCGCCATGTTGGGCCCTGTGATGATGGCGATTTGGTTCTCGTCGTGATCGAGAAGCGTGTCATTGGGCACGAAGCGCTCCGCAGCGGGGATCTGTTCGACCACGGGATGGCGGCCGCCGCGGATGCGCAGGCCGCCCTCCGCGACCATCGTCGGCCGGACGAACCGCAGCGCGAGAGCGCGATCGGCCAATGCCGCGAACACGTCGAGCCGCGCCACTGCCGCTGCCGTTTGCTGGATGGCCGCTGTCTCGCGCAAGACCTGCCCGCGCAATTCCTCGAACAATTCTTCTTCCAGTGCCACCGCGCGCTCCTGCGCGCCCAGGACCTTATGCTCGTACTCTTTGAGCTCTGGCGTGATCTAGCGTTCGGCATTCACCAGCGTCTGCCGGCGTTCGTAATCGGGCGGCACCCGCTCGGCATGTACCCGGCCGATCTCGATGTAATAGCCAAAGACTTTGTTGTGGCGGACCTTGAGCGTCTTGATGCCCGTGCGCGCCTGCTCGCGCGCCTGCAACTCGGCCAGCCACGTGCGCCCTTCCGTCGCCGCAGCGCGCAACGTGTCGAGCTCCGCGTGATAGCCGGTTCGAAACAACCCGCCATCGCGGATACTGGCGGGTGGCTCATCCACAACGGCCCGCGCGATCCGCGCCACGAGTTCCGGCAGGGGATGCAACTCGCCGGCGGCCTCTTCGATCACGGCGGCGCGAATTCCCTCCAATGCCCGCTGCAACGCCGGCACCGCTTCTAACGAGGCGCCGAGGGCGCGCAGGTCGCGGGCGCTTCCGGTACCCGCGGCCAGGCGTGCCACTTGCCTTTCGAGATCGCGAAACCGGCCGAGCGCATCGCGCACCGCGCGCAGCCGGGCGCGGTCGCGGACAAAGGCCTCGACGGCATCATGGCGGGCGCGTACGCCCTCCAGATCGGCCAGCGGCCGCAGCAACCATTGCCGCAGGCGGCGGGCGCCCATCGGCGTGGAAGTCGCATCGAGCACGCCCAGCAACGTGACCGGAACCCCGGCAACCGCGCCGCCACGATGCGCGACGATCTCCAGGTTGGCCACGGTCGTCTCATCCAGCAGCAGGTCGCCGCCCGGATGCAACGTCTGAATCCGCCGTACGTGCGCGACCGGACGGCGGAGTTGCTGCCCCACGTAGTGCAGGATTCCGCCGGCGGCGCCAACCGCTGCCGCCAGATTTTCGCAGCCAAACCCTTCCAAGGAGTGGACGCCGAAATGTCGGATGAGCGCCTCGCGTGCCGCGCCCGCAGGGCCACGGGCAGAACGCCGCGCACGCGGCGTATCTCGCCGCTGAGCGCCAGCTCGCCGACCACGGCAAGACCTTCGAGCGACGCGCCATCCAGCGAACCCGTGGCAGCCAGCATGCCCAGCGCGATGGGCAGGTCAAATCGCGGCCCCTCCTTCTTCATGTCCGCCGGGGCCAGGTTGATCGTCGTACGCCCCATCGGCGGCGCGAAACCGGAGTTGATCAACGCCGTCTCTACGCGGTCTTTGCTCTCCTTGACGGCCACATCGGGCAAGCCAACGATGACCGTCTGGGGATCGCCGTGCCCGGCGTTGACCTCGATGTCGACCGCGAACGCCTCAACGCCGTAAACCGCTCCGGACACAACCCGCGCCAGCATGGTCTCCCTCCACCCGGCGAACTCAGGGTTCGTCCGGGCTATGCATTGTCTGCACGGTAGGCAACAGCCCGGCACAGCACAAGAAAATAAGGGGCCAATACCGGAACACGCGGGCGGCGCACAGGCTCTCGGTCAAACGACCATCTCGCCGTCTGACCGATGAAGGCGTCGAATGTAGGCAACGGTCGAGGCCGTCACAGCTCCGTGCTGTCGTGGCGGGAAGCCTCCTGCTGCTTCACCATCGAGGTCAGGCGTTCGAGCGCGGCCCAGTAGGCTTCGCCCGCGTGCCAGAGAACGTCGTCGTGGGCTGCGCCCTCGACCCAGAGCTGGAGCTTCGGGCCCGGCGCGGCCGCGTACAGCGCGCGCCCATGCCAGATGGGTATCGTCGCGTCCTTCTCCCCATGAATCACGAGGACCGGCCGTTGCAATCGGCGAAGGCGCGCCAGGTTCGGAAACCGGTCGAAAGGGAACAAGGGGATCCGGGTGCGGACCCGAAAGGAGGAAACGATCGCGCTCTCCAGGATCACGCCCCCCACCGGCCGCCGCGAGGCCAGCCACATGGCGGGCCCGGATCCGATGGACCGCCCCAAGAGGAGAATGCGTTCCGGCGGCACCTGCAGCTCACCGACGAGGTAGTCGTACACGGCCTCGATCGCCTCGCAGGTTGAGCGCTCGCTTGGATGCCCACCGCTTCGGCCGTAGCCGGGATAATCGTAGCCGACCGCGTTGTAGCCGTGGTTGCGGAGCATCTCCAGAACGAAGCCAACATGGCCGAGGTCTTCCGCATTGCCGTGGCTGAACAGCACCGTGAATTCGGCCGAGTCATGGACCAAGCGGTCCACCGCGATGGGCATGCCATCCGCCGTCTTCACCTGCGTGATCGTTCCGCCCAGCTCATAGCTCGGCGGTGGCGGAAAGAACATCAGTCGATCGACAACGAACTGGGCGTACGCGAACAGGGCCAGGTAGAGGAAGATGTAGGAGACGAGCAAGCGACGGAAGGACAAGTCGCCCACCAACCATCGACGTACCGTCCGACGCGACGTTCCCATGCAGCTCTTTTTCCATCACCGCGACGTCCGGATCAAGAAAGAAC
>JAGPEO010000158.1 GCA_018056925.1 Phycisphaerae bacterium | reverse complement strand
CTGTTCTCGGGGCCGTGCAATTGAACGGCGTGACGGTGGACGGGGCCGGCAACGGCTACATTTCTGACCCGAATGCCGGCCCATCCGGCGCGATCTATGGGTACGACAATATTGCGACCCGGAACGGCACGATCGCGCCCGACCGCACGCTGACTGGCGAAAACACGCTGCTGGGCGGTCCCGCTGCCGTGTTCCTAAGCCAATAGCGGCCCAGCGATTGATTCCGGATGTGATGAGGGCAGCACAGCCGGCCTGCGACAGGCGGGCCGGAGTGCCGCCCCCCGGACTTCTGCACTACGGTGTGGCGTCACTGCCCGGTCGCATCGTACATGAACGCAGTAAAACGATACCTTCCACAAGACGCTGGTGTGTGGGTAATGGCCGCGCTGCGCGGCCGCCTTCGGAGATTCAGTATGTGTATACGTAAGCCGTGGAGTGCGCTGGCGCTCGGTGCTTCGCTCATTATGTTGCTTAGTCTGTGCGGCTGTCCGCCCGAGCCGCCGCCGCCGCCCAACCAATCGCCGGTGGCGAATGCCGGGCCGGACCAAACGGTCAGCGCCGGCAGCACCGTCACGCTGAACGGCAGCGGCAGCAGTGACGCGGATGGCGATCCGCTCACCTTCCAATGGACGCAAATCTCCGGCACGACTGTGACGCTCGATAATGCCAATACGGACACTGCGTCCTTTACCGCGCCAAACGTATCCGAAGTACTGACTTTTCAGCTTACGGTAGACGACGGCAACGGCGGCACCGCCTCTGCCACTACCTCCGTCACAGTGACGACCACGCCCCTGACCAAGCCGATCCTTTTCATCGCCAACGTCAGTGGAGACTCCGTTACGGCGTACGACATAACTACGCCGAGCGCGATCAACGGCAATATACCGCCCAATGCAAACCTGGCCGGCGCCCAAACGCTGCTGTCCGTGCCTGATGACCTCTTAATTGACAACGCCGGCAACCTGCTGGTGTTAAATTTTGGCAGCAACTCCATAACGTCGTATCCGAACGCTCTGACCCTTGGTCAAATTAACGGGAGCGTCGCGCCCACGCGGAATGTGCAGGGGGCGGCCACCCTGTTGAACCGGCCGGCTTCGATGACGCTCAACCGGGCGGCCGACCTGCTGTTTGTATCCGATGAAATCGGCGGGAACATACATGTGTTTGCGGGTGCTTCGACCGCGGCCTTCAACGGAAACCTGGCCCCGGTTCGCAACATCACCAGCGCGGACATGAACGGGCCATTCGGAATACGCTTCGGCGCAAATGACGAGTTGTACGTGGCCAACTTTGACGCGAACACGGTCGCAGTATTCGCCAACGCCAGCACTCTTAACGGCGTCGTCAACGCGACACGCATTCTCAACAGCCAGGTGTTTTCCAAGCCTTACGGCGTCTTCGTTGATGCCAACGATACGCTCTACGTCGTCAATTCCGGCGACGGAGGGGCTTTGGCGAACCGAGTCAACGTCTTCTTCAATGCGGCTACTCTCAACGGCGCGGTGATGCCCGATTCAACGCTGATCGTGCCGGGCGCCACCGACCTGACCGTAATCGCAGTGGATTCGGCCGGAACCGGCTACATTGCCGATCGCGACACCGCGAACGCGGTGTTCATTTATGACAACATTGCGACTCGTAATGGGACCATCGCGCCCGACCGCACGCTGCAAGGCGCAAACACACTACAGCAGCGGCCGATCAGCGTCTTTATCAGCGAGTGAAGCAAGCGCCGCCAATGGCGAGGCGGGTTCCGCCCAAGGGCGGCGTCATCCGACTATCTGTACGATGATCTCGCGGCGGCGCGGGCGCGTGTCGAAGTCCAACAGCACGATTTGCTGCCAGGTGCCGAGCGGCATGCGCCCGTCGATGATTGGCAGAGCCAGTGACGGCCCGAGCGCCGAAGCGCGCACATGCGCGTGGCCGTTGTCGTCGTGCCAGGTTTCCTCGTGCTTGTAGTAGGCATCGCGCGGCGCCACGCGCTCCCAAAACGCCTTCAGGTCGTGCGCCATCAGGCCGGGTTCGGCCTCTGTGGTTGTGATGGCCGCGGTCGAACCAACTACGAAGACCACCAACAGGCCCTGCTGCACTGCTGATTCGGCGACGATTTCGACCACTTGGGCGGTGATGTCAAGCACTTGCGAGTCGCCCGTGGTGGCGACCGTGAACCGGCCCGAATAAGTCATGTCGACCTCCGTCACGTAGCGCGCGCAACGGTCGCTCGAACACTCCGGCTCGGAGCCTGCCGATAACCGGCAGGTCCGCCGGTTTCTCTGGAGCCTACTCCAGGTATCCCAACTCGGTCAGCCGCTCTTCGAGGATGCGTCGATCGCTGTCGCTGTAAACTTCGACGGCCTCTTCCACAGCCTTCTTCAGCGGCGGCTCGCGTTCGATGACCGGATCGGTGGTAAACGCCTCGCGAATGACGCGGCCTTCCATGTCTACCGGCACTCGCAAGCCCAATGCCGCCAGCATCGTCGGCGCGATGTCGATTATGCTCGCTTCGGTGCGCTGTCCGTGGCGCACGTTGGCGCCGCCCAGAGCCAAAATTCCCTCGTCGCGGTGCGTGCCTTCCAGCCGGGCCGATTTACACCAGCGCACCGGCTGGCCGCCCCGAATTTTGCGAATCACCGCCAGACCGGGGTTCGGCGCCAGCAGCAAATCGGGAAGGTTCGGGTTCTCGCCCCGGTCGCAGTGATACAGGGTTTCCGTCTTGTATACGTGCGGGAAGATGCGCACCTCGCGCCCGCTCCGGTCGCGCACCGACGCGCTGCGCAGCCGCTCAATCAGTTCGTTGCGCAGCGGCTCGTAATCGGCCGGCTCGACGATGCCGTGCGGCCCGCGGCCTTTCAGGTTGATGTACAAGTAGCCGTAGATGCCGGCGTGCATGACACACGCCCGGGTGCGCGTCCAGTCGACCGCCAGCTCGCGCTCGATGCCGCGGCTGCCCTGCTCAAAGCGGGTCGCCTTGCCCTTAGTAAAGCGATGCCACCAGTACGCGGCGCGCGTGTTGGCCTGCTGCCAGGGGCTGCGCAGGGCCAGGTAGCCCCAGCGCTTCAACAGCAGGTTCGGCTGGGCCTTGCCGTCCAGGCTGCCATGCCCGTGGTCGGACATGATCAGCACCGTCGCGTTGTTCCGCTCGGCATACTCGAACATGCGGCCGAGCACGTCGTCCAGGCGCGTGAAAACGCGGGCGGCCAGCTCTGCCTCGCGCGGGAAGTTGCCGGCGGTTTGCGGGTCGAGGTACTTCCAAGCCTTATGCTGGAGATTGTCGACCAGCTTCATGACCGTCATCAGCACGTCCCAGCCGTACTTGTCGCCGCAATAGGTCGTGAGGCGATAGCCCTGTTCGAAGCTGTTGGCGATGTACTCCAGGTTGGTCTCGAGCACGTCCTGCCCGCCGAGGGCGCGGCGCTGCCAGTTGGTGCGGTAGTTGTAGTTCGGGATTTGCTGGAAAATCTCCTGCTTCAGTTCGCGCGGATAGGTGAATTCGGCGTCGATGCTGGGCGTCTCGAAGCCGCTGATCATAAAGCCGTTGATGGGCTTGGGCGGGAACGTCATCGGCACATTGATGCTGCCGACCCGCAAACCCTTTTCGCTCAGCAGCTCCCAAATCGTCTTTTCCTCGATCTGGTAGGTGCTGTTGAACGTCAACTGGTGCTGGAAGACGTCGTACTTCTCGAAATCGAGGATGCCGTGCTGCCCGGGGCCTTTGCCGGTCATGAATGTCGTCCAGGCCGCCGGCGTTATCGGCGGTTGCGTCGAGTGCAGCACGCCAGCCGTGCCCTGCTCGATGAACCGCTTGAGGTTCGGCATGCGGCCGGCGTTCATCAGCGGATCGAGCACGTAAAACGTCGCGCCGTCCAGGCCGATGATCAACAGCCGGTCGGTCAGTGGTTTCAGGGGCCGGGGCGCCCGCGACTGCGCCGCCGGGCCGGGTACATCCGCAACGGAAACTTCTGGCTGCATCCTCTCGGCTCCTCGCCGGCCATGCCGGACATGAAGACCCGTGTTCATGCTTTAACGAAAAAACCGCGCCTTTCGGGCTACCGCGACGGATACTCGTCGCCGCGGACCGGCTGCTCAGCATACCCTGTTTTGGCCGCCGAATCATCCTGCTGAACGAAAAACCGGTCCGTGGCTTTGGGGGCATTCGACAGAACGCGTCGAAGCTGGAAAAATGCGGGCATGTCCGAAATGCCTCGATGGCTGGCCGAGACTCCCGTGGATTTTGCCGCGATCGATAGCGCGCCGCGCGACGCGCTGCGGGCGCGGCTGGATATTACTGAGGAGCAGACCGCCATCGTCGTCCTGCCGCCGCTGACGCGCGCCGCTGGCGCTGAATACGCCGTTTGGGCGACGCTTCTGCTCGAGAAAGTGCGGCCCGAGGTGCGCCTGATCGTTCCCGGCCCGGCTGAGGAGAATCGGCGCATTCGCTACCTGGTGCGCTCATGCCGGCACCAATACATGATGCGTCTGGCGGAGGAGTTATCGCTGGCGGAACTGGTCGCCGCGGCGGACATCGCGACGTTCCTCCCGATCGCCGCCGTTCCCCTGACCGGCCTGGCTTGGGCCATGGCGGCGGGCCGGACCATCGTCGCCAGCGAGGTGCCGCCGATGGCCGCGCTTCTGGAAGCCGGCCGGACGGCATGGCTGTGCCGGCCGCGCGATCCGCAGGACGGCGCCCGATACATGCTCAAGGCTTTGGATGAACCGGTTGTTTCAGCACGCCTGGCCGCGGCGGCGCGTGAAAAAGCGCTCGCGTTGTTCTCGGCGCCGCGGATGGTCAAGCCTACGAACTGTAATGGCGTTTGAGCTCGGAGGCGTAATGTCGCCCGAGGTCGGCGGAATGTTGGTCGAGCCAGTCGCTCAGACGCGTTTTGCCGGTGGGGGGCTGGCCTGATACGAGCAGGTTCGCCATCAGCCCGTGCAGCTCGTCGCGCGTGAGCATGACGTCGCCGAGCGCCAGCCCACTCATTTCTGCCGCCAGCAACGCGATGCTCGGCGGAGCATGCGTTATGTGGGCCCGGGCCCCAACCTTGCCCGCGATCAGACGCACCAGTTCCTCGAACGTGAAGATTTCCGGACCGACTGCATCAACCGTGACGTCCGCGGTCCCCTGAGCGGCGCTGACGGCGATTTCAGCCACGTCCTCGACGCACACGGGCTGGATGCGGTACTTGCCGTCACCGGGAATGGCGAACAGCGGAACATGCCGCAGCAGCCAGGCGATGTTATTAATCAGGATGTCTTCGTTGCCAAAGATTACGGTGGGGCGCACGATGGCCGGGGGAACGCCCAAGCCCGCGAGGAATTCCTCGAGCAGCCCCTTGCCGCGGAAGTACGGCAACGGCGACTGGGATGAGGGGTTAGTGATACTGATGTGGACGATGCGTTGAACGCCGGCCTCCTTCGCGCTCGTTAGCAGGATGCGGCTGTTCTCAACCGCTTGCTCGAATGTCAGGGGACCGCGCGGGAAGCGAATCCAATAGGTGTTGTATAGCGTGTGTGCGCCCGCCATGCTGTCCGCCAGCTTCTCGGGGTGCGAAAAGTCGAGCGGCGCGATCGTCACCTGGTCGCCGAACGGGTTCTCGGGTGGCGGATGATTGGTCAGGGTAAGCAGACGCCGCCCCTGCGCGAGCAGGCGCCGCGCGATGTACTTGCCGGTGTAGCCGAACGCGCCGGTGACGACGTCGAAATCGGATTGCATTGCGCGCCTCTCGTTTCAGTTCGTTCGGGCGCGTTCACGCGGCCCAAGCGGACGCGCGGCGGGCTTATGCTAGCCTGGCGCATTCTATCCGGTCAAATCGGATCAACGTGGCCTAGTCTGTGTGTGCCCGTGACAAAGTGATAAAGTGATAAGGTGATAGGGCGATAAAGGTCGATCTGCGGAAGCGCTGCTGCCGGTTGTGAAGCGCTTGCTTCGCGACGGAGTGATTCGCTCAGCCTGTAAAAAAGGGACACCAGCCGCCCGTAGACTGCGCCATTGCGCCAGGACGGGTTGTTTATTCGAATACGGTGCCCACCGGCGCGGCTAACATACAGGTACTCATACTCTACTCCGTCGCACACACCGTGGTAAGGTATGGGTGCAAGATCGTCAACCGCATTGCGAGCCAGGAATTCGCGAAAATCACGCCATTCTTCATCAGTCAGGAGACGCGAATGAGGTTCAGACTCCACACTGCCCAAGAACAGCCGCAATTCGGCCTGGTCGCCCGCGTGGCCCCTACGTGCAGCGTGACCACGACCAGCATCCCCGCGAATAGGCGCGATACAAACTGGGAAGTGGAGTCACACATGGCGACTGTCCTCCAAAGGTAGCGACTGCGTCAAACAGGCGCGATGAGCCCATTGTAACCGCGCCGCACTTCAAGTACGCAATAGGCGACTACCATGATAAGGTGGCGCCGGGCGCTCATTACAAACAGGAGAGACACATGGTGCGGAACCTCTGGCAGGATTTCAAGGATTTCGCGTTCAAGGGCAACATGCTGGACTTGGCCGTGGCGGTTGTGATTGGGACCGCTTTCGGGGCCGTCGTCAACTCGCTGGTCACAAACATCATCATGCCTGCCATCAGCTACGTTCAGCCCAGCGGCGAGGGATACCGGGCCTGGCAATGGGGCCGCATCGAGATTGGCGCGTTCCTCGGCCAGTTGGTCACATTCCTGATAATCGCTGCGACGGTTTTCCTGCTAATCGTCAAGATTGTGGGCACGTTGATCAAGCGCGTCAGCACGCCGCCCGCGTCGCCCGAACCGGTGACCAAGGAATGCCCCTTCTGCTTGATGACTATTCCGAGCAAAGCCATTAGATGCGGGCACTGTACCGCTGACCTCAGCCCGGCGGCCGGCGCCAAGTCAGCGCCCGGCCTTATGCCCGGATAACGCGTAATTCGTGTCCATGGGCAGCGGCGTCAGGCATGCGAGCAGAGCGGGCGGTCGCGCCTATCGCAGATAAAGAGCGACCGGCGCCAGGCTTGCCTGACGCCGGTCGCAATACGTAGACCGGATTTTATTGGCGTGCCGCGCTATTGGTTAACGCAGGCTTCCACCAACCAGTAGCTCCACAAACGGGTCAATATCGAACACATTAACGGCGCCGTCGCCGTTGGCGTCGGCCAGCATCGCATCACAATCGGGATAGACAGCGTAGTACCCTTCGAATCCCGCGCCGCTCGTCAGAGCCAACACGAACGGGTCAATGTCAAACACATTCACCGCGTTGTCGCAGTTCAGGTCGCCAAGGCCATACTGCGGACCTTCCAGGCAGGCCTTGTCGAACAGCCAGACGGCATCAACGCCGCCCTCCGTCAGCGAGTTGGTGGGGTTATCCGCCAGGGAGAAGCGGATCTGGAATTGCGACGTCAGCTCCACGAAGTCGAGCACGCGGAGTTGGGTATAGACCCAGTCGGTCTGCCCGGTTACGTGCTCCGCCAGCACCCACGTATTTCCGCCGTCCGCGGAAAGCTCGACGTCGAGGTAGTCGTCATCCATCGGAATACCGCTGCCCGCGTCGTCGCAATAGATGTAGCGAGCGTAACGCACGTAGACATCCGTCATGGCGGACAAATCAAACACCGGCGAAGTAAGGATCGTCGGGCCCAAGTCGACATCCTTGTTGAGACGGTTGTCAGTAACGTAGCAGTTGCCGGATTCGTCGTAATCGTGCGCCGGGGAATGATCCGGAAAACCACCGGGCACGCCGCGCTGCCAGAAGCCCTCGGTCATGGGCGGGGTGTTGTACACAGTCCAGCCCAAGTCGTTTTCGAAATCATCGTCAATGAAGGTGGTAATGGTGGTCACGATCGTCGTCACCACCTCAGCCGGCGCGTTCTCCGGGTAGATGACCGTCGAGCCGCCGTCGCCCTGGGCGCTGAAGTAGAACTCCGGCTCGGCGCCGCAACCCGGGGCGGGCAGCGTGGCCGTGAAGTACTCGCCGCCAAACGGAACCAGCGGCGCGGTCTGGAAAGCGCCGTCGTCGTAGCGGTAGTGCATCAGGGGCGAATCCGGCAGCAAGTCCTCGCCGCCGTTCTGGATGCGCACCGTCAGGGCGGTATCCTCATCTGGCGGAATGAACTCAGGCACGCCCTCCGGCAGCGTGATCTTGATCGGGTACAACGCCTCGAACGGATAGTTAATCATCGCCGCCTGGTACACCTCGGCCGGTGCGCTGGAGTTCGGCACCTGCGCCCAGGCGATCAGCGTCATGTCGTCGGGGTTGGCCGCACTGACCGTATCAATTTGCAGCGTCTTGGTGACCAGAACGGTTTGGCCCGGGACCAACGCGACGTCCTCAGTCGAGGTCCAAGTGCGCATGCAATTTCGGGAGTATGAAGGCGAGGTTGGATAATAGTCGAGCACCTGCACAGCATACACG
>JAGPEO010000157.1 GCA_018056925.1 Phycisphaerae bacterium | reverse complement strand
ACGCTGTCGATGTCGGGGGCGTCGATCCAGAGCACGTCGCGCTGGGCGGCGGACCTGTGGCGGCGGATTTGCACGCGGTTGAGCGGCAACTCGGGCGGCAGATTGGCCAGCTTGACCGCCTCGTGTACATACAGCGTTGTTTCGCGCGAGGTCGGCCGTTCGGCCCCGACGACCGCGATAGGGGCGTCCGCGATGCGATTCAGCAGACTGCTCTTGCCCACGCCCGTTCCGCCGAACAAGGCCACCACCAGCGGCCGGGCCGGCGCGCTTTCAAACAAGTCGGCCGGCGTGGCGCGCTCGACCGCCTCGAAGCGCCGGCGGTCGCCCGCGGCGAACCAGCCCGCAGCGGCGGCCCGTTCGAACCACTCACGCGAGCGCCGCACGAGTTCCGCGAAATCCTCAATCACGCCTTTTCCTCCCGCGTCCACGCCTGCAAAGCGCGGCCGGCCTCCTCCAGCCGTTGCGGCGGAATGCCCAGCAGCTCCTTGGCCTGGAGATTTCCGGCCAGGGCGTACAGTTCAGCGCCGAGCACGTTCTGAACGAGCTTCGACTGCACGGCCTTGAGCTGACGCTTCTTAAGATCGCGGGCCACTGACCCCATCTGTAAGCCGGCGATGCCCTCCATCAGCAGACTGCTGACGGCAAAGCTGGCCGGGGCGAAAACGGCGTCCACCGGCGTAAGCCCGCCGGTCTTCAGCGCCAGGGCCACGGCGGCCGCGTCAATTGCGGCCCGCCCCGTTCGCAGGGCGGCCAGGCGGGCCGGATGCTTGCGGAGCTCCTCGTACAACTGGCCGGCAGCGGTCTGGACTTCGTTCTTGACTTCTTCATGGTGGGCCAGGAGGGCCGTTTCGAATACATCTCGCAGGCGGCGCTCATCGGTCTGCAGGCGTGCGGCGATGGCCCGCCACACCGCGGCTCCGGGTGCGTCGCTCAGACTGCGGCGTGCCAGCTCGCGCTCCAGCCACATGAGCATGTTGTCCAGTGAATCGATCAGCACGGTTGTTTCGGGCCCCAACTCGTGCTGCGGTCCGGGGCTGGAGCGCAGCAATTCGCGGCCCGCGCCCCATAGCTGGCGAATGGGCCAGGTCACGGTCTGCCGGGCCGCCGCGATCCACTTGCTGACCTTGGGTATTTCGAGCAGGTGCAACAGTTCCAGCGCCGCGCGGCGGAAGCTGTCGTAGCGCTGCGGGTGATCCAAGTAGTCCTGCTGATAGCGTTCCAGGAACTGCTGCAAACCGGCTTGCACCAGGTGGTTCCACTCCGCCAGGGCGGCATGCTCAGCCCGGATGGGCGCGGTCCACGCCGGCCAATGTTCTTCGACCAGCGCCCGCACGCCGGCGAGCGAACGCTTGGGCGCGCGGGTGAGCGTCTGGTGCAGTTCGGCCGCTAGAGGTGCTATCAATTCTCGGCTGCGGGGGGCGGCGTTCGGATCCGCGACGGCCGCCAGCTCCGGCCGGTACTCCAGTGGGAATACCGGCACCTCGCCCCAGCGCTGGCCATGCTCCGCCAGGCGCTCGCGCAATGATCGCAGCACGGCGTCGAGCGAATCGGGCGTCACCTTGTTCAAGCAGATGATCAGCGGCCTGGCGAGTGGCGCGAGCAGCTTGAGCATGTTCCAGACCGAGAGATCGGAGTACTTTTCCTTGCTGAGCACCAGGACATAGACATCAGCCAGGGCCGCCGTTTCCAGCACTCCGCGGCGATACTCGGCGGCCGCCAGCGAATCGAAATCGGGCGTGTCCCAGAACACGGTGGGCCCAAGCGCGGGCGCTCCAGAGGCAAGAGGGGTGGCAATGGCGTCGTCGAGCGTCACCAGCGAGTAGGCGGCGAGATCGTCGCGGCGCAAGTCAGCCGGCGCGGTTTGGCGCCAGCCGGGGAAGATGTCCGCAGTCCAATCTTGGCGGCGGGCGTCGCCGGCTGCCGTCGCCTGTCCGGGCGCGGCGTTCCCGATGGCGCACGCGAAGGGGTGGATGGTGAAGCCGGCCAGCGGGCTGACCGGGCTGACCTCGCGGCCCAGCAGCAGGTTGAAAACGGTGCTCTTGCCGACCTGCGTCGGGCCGATCAGCGCGACTTGCAGCGGCCGGCCGGCCGCGCTGGGCGCCCGGCCGAGGCGCAAGGCGGCCTCGGCCAGTGTGAGCGAATCGGCGGATTCGCGCATGCCGGCGTGGGCGGTGCGGCGGTGCAGCTCAGCGACGAACTGCTGGATGACCTCAGGCCCGGCGCCGGCCATTGCGCCGGGCGACGAGTTCCGGCCGCGTTCGGTTTTTGGGTCGTTAGGGCTGCTCACAATCCTTATTCTGTTCGAGGCGGAGAAAATTCGACAGGGCCGCTTAGTGGCATGCGCGATTCGGTCAAGGGATGAGGGCCGCTACCGCCTTGCCAGGCGCAGGTACAGTTGCTCCAATTGGTCGACCATCGTGCGCCAGTCGAACAGCGGCAAACAGTGGGCGCGCCCGGCCGCGCCGAGGCGCTGGCGCAGGTTGGCGTCGGCGGCCAGTTCGACCAAAGCAGTCGCAAATTCGGCAAAATTGTTAAGCGGGATCAGCCGCCCGGTTTGATTGTCCAGGACGACTTCCGGCGTGCCGTCAATATCAAAAGCGACGGCCGGCACCTGCATCAGCAGCGCCTGAACGACGGCCCGCGGCAAACCCTCCCATTGCGACGTGTGCGCGAGAACGTCAAAGCCGGCGATCAATTCCGGCACGCGTTGCGGCGGGACCAGCCCGACAAGCGTCGTCCGCTTTCGCAGGCCGAGCCGTTCCAATTCCGCTTCATATTCGCGGCGCTGGGCGCCGTCGCCGACCCAGACGAAATGCAGGCGCGGTTCGCGGCCGGCCGCATCCGCCATAATCGGCAGCAGTTGCTCGTAGCCCTTTCGGCGGAAGAGGCGCGCGATTGTGCCGACTACCACCTGCTCGTCACTGACGCCCCAGGCCGCCCGAGCTGCCTGGCGCAGCTCCGGCCGGGGCGTGAAGCGCTCGACTTCCATGCCGGAGTAGATCGTTAACATCTTGTCCCGCCGGCAGATACGTGCGGCCACGCTTTGCTCGATCATGGCGTTGGCCACGGTCACGATGGCGTGGCTGCGGCGTGCGGCGAGCAATTCGGCCCAGGCGTACGCTCGCCTGACCAGGGCCGGCTGCGTGCGGTTGAAACTCATGCCGTGGATAGTGTGAACGACCACGGGGACGCGAGCGTCGCGAGCCGCAAAGCGGGCCAGGATGCCGGCCTTGCTGCTGTGGGTGTGCACGATATCGGGGCGCAGGCGGTTAAACTCCATCGCGAGCAGGCGGCGGGCACGGCAGTCGAGCCACGGGTTGATGGCCCGGATCAGGTCGGGAATTTCGATGTATTCGTAGCCCCCACTACGGGCGCGCGGTACCAGCGAGCCCTCGGGCCCGGTGGTCGGGCCAGCGATAAGTGTGACGCGGTGGCCGCGCTGGTGCAGACCCTCACAGGTGAGGAGCGTGTTCTCCTGGGCGCCGCCGACGATCAGCCGGGTAATAACGTGGCAAATGTGCATGGGCGGCATTATGCCGGGCGGTGGCCCTGACCGGTAGCGAACGCCGGTGCCCGCTACCCCGGAAACAACGGCGGCTGGAAGTTGCTGATGTAGCCTTTCTCTTGAAAGTAGCCCAGCGCCTCTGGAACCGTGCGGAAGATGCGCGTGGCCGTCTCAGTCAAAAAGGGCGAGGGCTCGACACTGGGCTTCCAGACGATGTAAACCTCTTTGGTCGCCTCCCAGGCATGCTGCAACTCGCGCTCCACCCCCGAAGAGAGCCCCGGTTTGCCGTCCGGCAGCTCCGGGATGAACGTCACGATCATGTCGGCCTGATCGATCAGCTTGAAGTCGCGGGCGTAGATCTGGGCGTCGATGTCGCGGGCCACGCTGCTCACGTCGGCCACGCTGAACGTCAGGTCGCGCCCGTTCACCTTTATTGTGAAGCTCGATTCGCCGCGTTGCGTGGCCGCGCCCGCCTCGAACAGCAGCCGCTTTTCGTCCATGTCGCCGGGATCGAACGTGATGAAGTACTCGCCCAGCGTGGCCCGGAAGGCGTCGATTTCGGCCATGACTGCGGGCATGTCCATCACGTGCGTCATGGGGAAGGACGGGTAAACGCGTTTCATATACGGACGGAAGATCAGGCGGTAGAGCGAGATCAGGGCGGCGTCCTGGTTGCCGCGGGCGTAGATGAAGAAATGCCCGTGCCCGCGAATCGCGTTGGCCAGCACCTCAGTCGCCAGGATTTCCTCTTCGCGCCAGACCAGGATGTCCTTCAGCGTGTGCGGCAGGTCGTGCTCGCGCATCAGCCGCTCGTGCACCGCGTCGGCGTTGTCGACCAGCGTGACGTACACGTCCGCGTCGATGTCGAGCATCTGGTCGTGGTCGAAGGCGGGGAACAGCCCGTGCTTCCAGCGGAACGCGGCATGCGTGTTTATGATGACCGTCTCCGGCGTGTCGATCTGCGCCAAAACGTCCTTGAACACCGAGCGCCGCAGGGCGTTCAGCCGGGCCAGCGGCAGATCGAGAATCCGGCCGCGGCGCACGTCGGGCGCCTCGGCGTACATCATCTGCCCGATGTGAAAAACGCGCACCGGGTCGCCCCGCGACTCGGCCAGTCGGGCCATCTCGTCGATAAACGGCCCTTTGTCCACGCCCACCTGCCCGGTCACGACGACCCGGCGGTTTTCATGTCTCGTTCCAGCAAATAGGTTTCCGTTCCGAAAGCTGGCCGCCATTCACTCCCGCACTTTCAAGCCAAACCGCCTTTGCCGGCCACCGCACCGGCACGCCCAACGGCCCAGTGGCAAACCCGGCCCGCGGCTATTCCTTGACGTTGGCCGACAAACCTTTATCATGATTCTTTCGTCGGGCACTGGCAAACGCAAGTTGCTGCCGGCCCGGTCTTCCGCGGCTGTGGCGGAATTGGCAGACGCGCAAGGTTCAGGTCCTTGTGGGCGATAAGCCCGTGCTGGTTCGACTCCAGTCAGCCGCATTAACGAACGGCGGTCGTAATCGCGACCGCCCTTTTTTTTGACCTACGCCCGGCCCTACATCTAGCGTTCAGCACCGCTCAGCCGTACCCGAGTTCGTCCAGCCGGTCCTCGTCCAGGCCGAAATGATGCCCCACCTCGTGCAGGACCGTGATGCGAATCTCGTCGATCAGCTCCTCGCGCGACTCGCACATGGCACACAAATTCTCGCGGAAGATCAGGATGCGGTCCGGCAGCGGGTACAGCGCGCCCGACCCCTGCTCGTCGAGCGGCACCCCGATGTACACGCCCAACGCATCCTCCGGCACGTCCTCATTGACCATCAGCTTGCGGTCCGGGCGCGCCCGCACCTCAACCACGACGTTCTCCAGGTAGCGCGCGAAATCCGGCGGGATATCGGCCAACGCCTCTTCAACCGCCCGGTCGAACTCGGCGTCAGAAATGCGTATCATGCGCACCCTGTAATGCAAGCAGCGTATGGGCCGCGGCCGCGAGCCCGTCGAGGAGGAGTATAACAGATGATCACCGCGATTCGCTCGGCCCAAACTTCGCATTTATGCGCCGCCCGCAACGTGTGCAGCACCCGTAGGCGGGCCGCTTTCACGACTGCCTCGATATCCGCGGCAGCGGCCCTGCTGATCATGCTAACCGGCTGCGGGCCGACTTCGTTCATGATCACGCCGGTCAGGGCGGAGCGCAAGCTCGAAGAGCACGTCGTCCTCCGCGAAGCCCCGCTGGCCACCAAGAAGATCGCGCTGATCGACGTCGAAGGAGTACTCAAGAACGACCGTGGCGGGTCGCTGCTGGGCGTGCAGGACGAAAACCCGGTGGCGCTGTTCAAGGAAAAGCTCGACCGCGCCGCGCGCGACGCACGGGTCAAGGCCATCGTCCTGCGCATTAACTCACCCGGGGGCACCGTCACCGCCAGCGACCTGATGTACCAGGAAGTGCTGCGTTTTAAGCAGTGCACCGGCAAGCCGGTCATCGCCAGCATGCTCGATGTCGCGGCTTCCGGCGGATACTACCTGGCCTGCGCCGCGGACAAAATCTACGCCCAGCCCACGACGCTGACCGGCAGTATCGGCGTCATCATGCTGCTGCCGGGAGTGGCCGGCACGATGGAGAAAATCGGCCTGAGCATGCGCATTTTCAAAAGCGGCGACCTTAAAGACGCCAGCGCCCTCTTTCGCGAAATGTCCCCACGCGACCGCGAAATGTTCAACGACCTCGTCGCACGCATGTACGCCCGCTTCCTCAACGTGGTGCAGGACGGCCGGCCGGAACTCGACGAAGAACACCTGCGCGCGGTTGCTGACGGCCGCGTGTTCCTGGGGCCCGAGGCGCACGAGCAGGGCCTGGTCGATGAAGTCGGCGGCATATACGAAGCTGTCGGGGCGGCCAAGGCAGCCGCCGGACTGTGTGATGAAAACGTGCTCGTGGTCGAATACGCCCGGCCCTGGGGCTACCGGGCTAACGTCTACGCCCGCTCAGACCAGCCCGCGCCCCAAGTCAACATGGTCAATATCCAATTGCCGGATTGGCTGACCAGTCCCGCGCCGCAGATGATGTATATCTGGGCGCCGGGCTGGTGAGTGATGTCGGGCCCAGGGCCGCATGCTTGTCACCGTTTCCATTCACTGATTATCGAACCCGGCACATTACCGGACGACTTCGGCGTGCAGTTCCAACCCGAAAGTTTGTTGACGCCTGGCGGCCAGAAATTGCTTGCCAATTTCCTCCGCTTCGGGTAATCCACAGCCATGCGGACGACAACCATCATTCTGACCGTGCTGGCTGCCTCGTGTTCAATCCTCCTGGGTTGCGCAAGCGGCACGCCGTGCGTGGCGACCGATGCGGCCCCATCGCGCCCGACGACTTCGGCAGCGCCGGCGTGCCCGACGCGTGGCGCACAACCGTGGTGCTCGACCCTTGACGTGCCGCCCTCGCCCGATGAACTCATAGTGATTGAGCCGCACACCAGTACGATCTGCGCTACGGTAGCCGTTGAAGGGCGCCCGTTGCAGCCGCGGCCGGGCTTGGTGGGCCAGTTCACAGAACCCGAGTTGACGCCCGAGGAGAAGGAGGCTCTGTGCATCGAGCCCGAGCCCATTAACTGGCTCGAGTTCTACGTACCGAAGCCGGCCGTCAACTTGGTCAGTGATGATCTCGGTGGCCCCGCTGTAAACATCTGGGGTCTGGGAGGCGATGTTTCGGGTATCACGTTCGCACGTCAGGGCATGGGCGTCGGTTTTCAACACGATCCGGTCTCTGGTGCATCCATTCAGGCGGTTCGCGTTGCGGAATCGGGCGCGCGGAAACCGCCCGTTGGAGAAGTGGGTCTGGGCGAAGGTGGAGCTAGCGTCGGCGAGGATCGGGCCCGCAAAGTGGCCGCGCATGACGAACGGTGCCAACCGTAGTCTGCCGGGCGTGTTCTCGACGCACCTCCTACACAGGCAAATTTGGCCGCTCGCAAGAGTCTGTAACCCTCTATCGCACAAGAGCTTATGGCAATCGCGCCAGCGCCGTTTCAAAGGCCGTGCGCGGTTACGGAAAGAACGCTGAATCTCGAAATCTCTCCAGTCAGACAACTGACCAGCACTGCATTCCGCCGATCGATTATGACGACTGCGAAGATGCACAATACCTCTGCCCAGCGCTGCCAAGATTTGATGTGCGCCCTATTGTCGCGAAACGCACAAAACGCGTTTATTATATGACGCACCGTCGCGGATTGGTGAGTAGTTCAAAGCGCGGCCGCGACGGACTCGGGAACGGTGCAGCGGGCGCGCGATCGTGTCGCGCGGCAGAGGCGTGAGAGTTTCGCGTTTACGCGCGAAGTTCACCGGATCCGCTTTACTCATGCTAGTTTGCTACTGAGGGTGCGCGATGGCAAAGAAAAAGAAAGCTGGCGCTAAGAAAACTTCCAAGGTGGCGAAGAAGAAGGCTAAGACTGCCAAAAAGAAAACTCCTGCCCGCGGTGCCCGCCGGCCGACGGCCAAGAAGAAGGTTGCCAAGAAGGCCGTCAAGAAAGCTGCACCAAAGGCCGCCAAGAAGGCGAAGCGGAAAGCGGCTCCCAAGAAGGCTCCGAAAGCGGCCGCTAAGAAGGCCCGCAAGCCGGTCAGGAAGCCTGTGGCTCCACGCCCGCCTAAACCAGCCCCCCCTCCACCCGAGGAGCTGCGCCCGTACCCTGAGGAACCCAGCACAGCCATGCCCGACTTCGAAGAGTTAGGACCCGGCGGCGCCTCAGTGCTGGACGTCGAATCCGAAATGGAGGAAGGGCCCACCCTCTACGAGCCCGACGAGCCCCGCAGCGAGGAGGAAGGAGAAGAGGAGGAAGAAGACGAGGACTTGCCCCGCGGCCGCAGGAGAGCCTCACACTCAGCTCCTGTGGCCGCGCAGCACGCCGGTTCGCCCTCAGCGCATGTCCAGTT
>JAGPEO010000156.1 GCA_018056925.1 Phycisphaerae bacterium | reverse complement strand
CGCGAGTTTCGAGTGCCGCGCGGAACCCTGGCAAGAGCGTTAGAATGCCATCGGCGGGTTTCCGGCCGGCGTTTTTCTGAGAGTTGTTAATGGAAAGCTGCCCTCATCCTTCGATTAGCTCGGGAGGTTTCGGAAAGAGGCTCGGTTCGGGCATAGCGCTGCTGCTCCTGGCAGCCGTCGGAGCAGCCCTCCCGACTGTGAGCGCCAGCGGCGCCGACCGCGCTTTGGAGTGGTCGCCCGAACTGGCCGATGCTCTGCAAACCTATCGCGCCGGCGACTACGCCTCTGCCCGCGCGCTGGCCGAGCGCGTCCTGGCGCACACCCAGGATCCGCAAATCCGCCTCGATGCCGCGGCCCTGCGGGCGATGACCTGGCTCGCCGGCCCCAGCCGCGCCGACCGGCAGATGGGAATCGGCGACATCTCCCAGCTTTTCCGTGAACACCCCGAACTGGCCGAACGGCCGGAATGCAACTTGGCATTGGGTGCGGCGCGCAGCGCGCTGGCGGAAACCGGAGCGGCGCTGGAGCTACTGGACGCCGCCGCCGAAGGCTTTGCCGCGCGCGGTGAGAACGACCGCTTGGTTGCCGCCCTGGTCGCACTGGCCGACACCTGGTCGCGCCACAATGAGTGGGAGATCACGCCCGCGCGGTTCGGCATTTCCAAGCCGAAGGATACCGCGCAAGCGCGCAAGGTGCGGCGCGAACAAATCGCGCGCCTGCGCGAGCGCGTGGCCGCCCTGCCCGACAGCACCGCCGGCCTGGCGCAAATCGATCTGCTCATTGCCCAGGACTTACTGCAAGACGCCGATACCGCACCCGCTGGCCAACAACTCCTGGAACAGCTTGCGGCCGCTACCGAATTGACGCCGCCAGTCGTCGCGGCCACGACGGCCCTGGCCGAGCGCTACGAGGCCGAAAGACGCTGGCGCGACGCCTCCAAGCTATACGAGCGTTTGACGCGTGATGGCGACCAGGTCGTATCGCAGCAAGCGAGTCAGAAACTGGCGGCCATCACCAGCCCGCAACTGCGTCTGGCAGTCCCGGCCGCCAGCCCCAGCGGGCGCGCGGTAACGCTCGACGTTGCAGCGCGAAACGTCACCGCCGTTCAGGTGGAAGTTCGCCGGCTGGATTTGCAAAGCTGGCTTACAGCACGGCAGGGTCGGTTGAGCGAAGCGCACTTGCCGGTCGCCGGATCGCTGCAATTCTCAAGGCAAATCAATACGCCGGTGGCGCAACCGCATGACTGGTGGGAAAGCGCCTCGGCCGGCCCCTTGGAATTCGAGGCCCCGCCGGGTGCCTACGTGGTCTGCGTCGAAACCGCGGATCAATCCCACCTTGAGCCGCTGAAGCGCCTGCTGATCGTGAGCGACCTGGCGGCCGTCGCCTGGGTCGGCAGCGAGCAGGCCGTCATTTGGGGCGGCAAGAACCCGCTCAGCACTACTGCCCCGGAAGGCCTCGCCACGCTGACGGGCGATTTCTGGATGGCCGGTTCGTTTGTGCCGACGCAGCCGCAATTCACGGCCGGCGTGGCGCCGATGGATCTACCGCCCGAAGCGCGCGTACTGCGCGACCGCCGATGGGTGTGCCTGTTACGCGCGGGCGAGCACTTGGCGCTATGCCGCGGAGAATTGCCGCAGGACTCCGGCGGACCGAAAGTAGCCTTCACGGGCGGGCCTGCTGAGCCGCGGCCGGGCGACATCCTGACACTCGCCGGGCTCGTGCTGGACCACGGCGTAAAGGGGCAGAGCACGCCCGCCGAATGGCAGCTCGAGATTCGCAACACCCTGGACGAAGCCCTGGCGACGCTGCCGCTAAAGCCCACCGCGGCGGGGATGTTCTCCGTCGACCTGCCAGTTCCCGAGAGCTGGAGCGGCGAGCACCTGCGCTTTGTCGTGCGCCGCGACCAGCGAGTGGCGGAGAACCTGGCGCCGCATCTTCTGATCGGCGTCGCACAGGCGGGTCGAGAGGAATTCGTCATTTGTCCCGCGAACTCCCCCACCTGGCCGTGCGATGCTAAGAGCCTGACGGCCAGCATCAATGCCTGGCTGCCGTGGGGCGCGCCGGCGAGCCTGACGCAACTATCCTCGGTGCTGCGCGTCGTGCGCCTTCCAGATGAGACGAACGATTTTCAGCCAATCGCAAGCGACGCGCTCAGAATTCCCGGCTGGCATGGCCATCTGCCGGTAACCACGCGCGGGCCTGCGGGCTTTGAGCTCCCCTTGCCGCTCGACTTGCTCGATATGCCGCCCGGCCCAACCGCTGGCGGCCTGTGGGTTACATTCAGCGCCTGGAACGGCCAGCAGACGAAAACTCTGATTGAATTCCTCTGCGCCGCCGAGCCCGTCCATGCCTGGATACAGACCGACCCGGCCGAACCGGTAGCCGGCCAGCCGGTTCAGGTGCGGCTGGGCTGGTTCGATCCGACTCGACGGACCGGCTTGACGCTCGCGTCGGCCACCGTCCACGGCGCGGAACAGCCGCCGCGGGAGTTACAGTTCTCCGCGGCCCGCGGCTGCCAATCAGCAATGTGGCAACCGCCGCAGCCCGGCGACTACGACATCGAGGTGCTCATTCCCAGACTGGACGAGCCGCCCGTCGCAGTTCATCGCCGCGTGAGCGTCCGCCACGCCAGTGTGACCAGTCCACAACCGCTCAATGCCGATACTCAGCCCGCCTATGAGACTGGTTTTCAAACGGCTAGTGCCACGGCCGGTACCAAGGCAAACGTCCGCCTCACAGCCGAATACACCGGTCGCGACCACGCCGGCGCGATCCAAGTGCGGCTTGAGGGCAAGCTAGAGCAGCCGTTCGTAGTGTTGCTCACCGGCCAGGAACCGGTCGCCGCGCAGGCCTTCGACAGCCTCGATGGGATTCGCGAGTGCTCATTCGCACCAACGCCGAATGCCGACGGACTGCGCGCACAGTTGGTAAGCCTGAGCGCGAGCGGACCTGAGACTATTGCCGAGACTGAAGTTGCGGCAGACCCGTCACGCGCCCTGCAAATCGACCTCACGCCAGGAGAACGACTGCTGCCGGGTCAGCGCATCGCCCTGCCGTTTGAGGTGCGATCCGCGGCGGGTCGCCATGATGACCCGCCAGCCGCAAGCAATACGGCTTCCGCGAGCTTGCTAGCGCTGCTCACGCCTGCCCTGTGGTCCGGCCCGGTTGAATGGGCGCCCGGCTCGCCTTCAATCGACTCGAACACCTCGACAGCGTTAGGGCCGCCGCCCGCCGCTTCGTGGGGCAGCGCCGCGACGGAACACCGGCCCGCGACTCCCCGGCGCCCGAACGTTCCGCCGCCTTTGTCCGTAGGCGGCACGCTCTGGGCCACATCCCAGGCCGCGACAGACAAGACCCTGGAGCTAACTTTGCCGCAAACTCCCGGCGTATACCGGGTTGCGGCCCTTGCGCGCGATGAGCAGGGAACACTCGCAAGCAAGGACATTCTGCTCGACACACGGGCCGGCTTGCGGCTTCTCCCGGATGCGCCGGCACGTTGCACGCTGGGTGACCGGTTCGTGATAGGCCTGGCGGTGCAGAACCCACACGCACTGCCTGTCACCGTAAACGTGACGGTCGATCCCGGAACAGGACTGAGCATCGAGTCCCTGCGGGTCATCGACCCGCCCGAAAACTCCAACGTCGCACCGGTTGAGCCGCTGGCGCGCGAGGTAGTCCTGCCGGCCAGCGGCGTGGCCTGGCTCCAGGCGCGCGTCGAAGCGGTGCAGTCCGGCCAGTCGGATTTGAAAATGTCGACCGTCGTCCGGGCCGTCCAGCCTCAAGCCGGCGTTCCTGACTCCGCTTCCAACGGGCCCGTACGACCGCAACCGGGCGACGCTCAGGATATCAGCGTCCCCTATGCAGTCTCGGCCGACGGCCAATCAGACAATGCCGGCCGCCCGCTGCGTATCAGCCGCACACTGCTGCTTCTGGAGAAAGACGACGAGCCTCCCGACGCCGAATCCGAGGATTTGGGCCCGCGCCGGACGTCACCATCTCGCTGGCACCGCTACGTCCTACCTCCGGGCGCCCGCCTGAAGCCGGGGCAGCGCATTCTCGTCCGCGAGTCTTTCGAACTGGCGCAGCCCGCAACCGCAATGAAGTGGAGCCAGCGCATCCCGCCGAATTGCTCACTCGTCGCCCAACCGCAATCCGAGCCACGAGCACTGGGCCTTCTCGAACCGCACCGCGCGGACCAATTAGACTTCCGCGCTCGTGGCATCACCGCCGGACCGCACGAGCATGAGTACGAGTTAGTTGCCACGCGGCCGGGCGTGTGCGTTCTGCCTATGCCCGAAATCTGGATTTCAGGGCAGCGCGTGGACACAGCGGGCGAACCAGAGGAGCTGCGGCTGCACGTGCTCCCTGCAGCGGAGTAGCGTGCTTCCTACGGCGAAGTAGCGTGCTTCGTACGGCGAAGTAGAGAAGCTTCTTATTCCCAGCCGGCCGCGGCGATGGTGTCACGGCGATAGCGTCACTGCGACAGCGTCGCCAAGTCCTCCGGCTCCGCCAAACCGTCGACGAAGCGGCGCACGTGTTCGTCGCGGCTGCTGAGAAGCTCCTCGGGCGTGCCGTCGCCGATGAAGCGCCCGTTCCAAAGCAGCAGCACGCGGTCGCCGGCCTGGGCCGCCAGCTTCATATCGTGCGTGACAACTACGCTGGTGACGTTGACTTCGCGCTGGAGCTGGCGAATGAGACGCGTGATGACGTCGCCACGCTGCGGATCGAGACCGGCCGTCGGCTCATCGTAAAGAATGACCTTCGGCGGCGGGTCCATCGCGATAGCGCGCGCCAGGGCGACGCGTTTCTTCTCACCGCCCGACAAATCCGCCGGCCGCTTGTCTTCAAAACCGGCCATCCCGACCATCTGGAGAGAGCGCCGCGCCAGGGCGGCGATCTGGCGTGAATCAGCCCGGCCGTTACCGGTTTCGGTCATTGGAAAGGCGACGTTCTCCACGACGCTCATCGAGTCGAAGAGCGCGTTGAGCTGAAACACGAAGCTGATCTGCCGGCGGATCGGAACGAGTTGTCGCTCCGAGAGCCGGTCGATTCGCCGCCCCTCAAAATACACCTCGCCATGATCGGGCCGGTGCAGGCCGACGATGTGGCGCAGCAGGACGCTCTTGCCGGTTCCTGAACGACCGATAATAACAGTCGAGGTTCCACGCTGGATTTTCAGGTCGATGCAGTCCAGAACGATTCGCCGTCCGAAGGACTTGCTGACCTGTCTCAGTTCAATAATCGGGTCCCGAGCGTCCACTTATCGGTCTCGCGGTTAAATGACTCCACGGTTTCCCCTATCCGGCTCTCCGGCTCAAAACAGCGAGCGCGTACCGTATAAAGCTTTGTACACGCCGTTGTTAACGAAGTTCAGGAAGAAATCCAGCATCAGAATCACGATGAAACTGGAGACAAAAGCCTCGGTACAGGCGCGGCCGACGCCTTCGGCGCCCGGGCGGCAATGGAACCCGGCATAGCAGCCGATCAGGCCGATGGCGCCACCGAAAAAGAGCGCTTTGACCAGACCGGTTATCAAATCCCAGTTCTCGACGATGTCGGCCGTATAGCGCCAGAACGCCTCGCTGTCGCCGCCGTAGACGCCGGAGTAAATAACCCAGGCCCCGAGCGCGCCCGTCAGATCCGCGTAAACCGTCAGCAGCGGAGTGAGAATGAGGCAGGCCAGGAAGCGCGGCGTGGCAAGGAAGCGGATCGGATCGGCCCCCATCGAGCGCAAGGCGAGCAACTGCTCGGTGACGTTCATCGTCCCGAGTTCAGCGGTAAGAGCCCCGCCGACGCGCCCGGCCAGCATGACGCCCGCCAAAACCGGCCCGAGTTCCGAAGTGACCGAGATGTTCACCACGGCGCCCAGGCGGCTGCTGAGGCCGGCGGCGTCGAACTGCTCCCAGCCTTGGACGATCAGTACCATGCCGACGAACATGCCGGTCAGCATGACCACCGGTACGGAGCGTGTGCCGATCGCGTAGCACTGCGGCAACAAGCGCCCCCAGCCGCGGCGCGTGACGATGTCGACCGGGGCGTAGGATATTGTGCTCGCCCCGAAGAGACAGAAGTCGCCAAAGGCGCCTAGCGCGCCCAGCGTGTGTGCGCCGATGCGGTCGAGCCAGCGCAGAGCCAAGTTTGAGGGCTGCATCTTTTTGGACCCGCTTTCTCGGTCTCGCCCGTGCGGGGCGGGCGGTCGAACGTGCAACCCGCCCCCGCAACCAATCTAAAGCCCTTAGCGTATCCAACTCGACGCCGGAATGCGACATCGACTATACTGCCCTGGGTTTTTTTAGGGCCCGATTCGGAGGTCGGGCGGCGAGTCGCTCAAGGATGGATTCGCATGTCCCGCGCGGACGAGCGAAAGGTGGTGCTGCGCTTTTGCCTGGCTACGGCGGGGTTGTTGGGCTGTGTCTTCGGCTGGGTCTGCCTCCTGAGCTTCAACACCGCTGATCCCCCCAGCACAAGCGTTTGGCCGCAGAACGATCCGGCCGCGAATATGTGTGGGCCAACGGGGGCGGTGATCGCCTACTACCTGTTCTGGTATTTCGGCGTAGGGGCCTACGCGCTGCTGGCGCTGGCCACCATGGTGGCGCTGGCATGGTCGCGCGGGTTTTTGCTGAGCGACATGTGGTTCCGCTTGCTGGGAGTGGCGACGGTCTGCACTGTCGTGAGCGGCTGGGGCGCGCTGCTGCTGGATGCAACCGATCGCTGGCTGCTGTCGGGGCCGGGCGGCGTGATCGGGACGGTAGTGGCCAACACGAGCGTCAGGTTTCTTCAGGTGGCCGGTACGCACCTCGTGTTCGCCTGCGTCTTCATGGTGGGGTTACTGCTGGCGGGCGATGAGTTCGTGGTGCGTTTCTTCCGCGGGCTGAGCTGGACCAGCAAGCGCTCGGTGCCGATGTTGGCGCGGGGCGGCACTGCAATCGCTAAAGCCGGCGCAGCTCTGACCGCCGGAGTGGCCGACGGGGCAATTCAGCTTGGGTACCGACTCGGTGGCAATGGCCAATCCAAAGCCTCGACTGCTGGCGCGGTCCCCAAGAGCCGCCAGCCGGGGCTACCCGAACTCGAGCACGACGAAGAGCCGGACGCGGAGGAGAAGAAAGACAGTCGTGCAAGGCGGAAGAGTGAGTCGTTGGCCATTCCGCCCACTCAATTCACGTTTGACCGCAAGCCGGAGCGGACCGGCAAAAAGTCTGAGCCGAGTGAAGATGCGGAGGCGCCCCTCTTAACGAGCGAGGCGCAAAGCGTCCCCGCGCCGGCCGCTACTAGCGCGCTGCGAACGAAGACCGGCAGGAGCAGTCCATCCGTTCGCACCCTGACGCAAACCCCGCCGGCCACGACGAAGGCGGAACCCGCGCCGGCCGCGGCGAAGGCGGCCGCGCCGGCGATCAAGCCGCCCGGCGAGAGCAGTTACCGCTTGCCGCCGCTGAGCTTGCTGGAAGCGGCCCCGCCGGTGGATAAGGACTCGATCGAGCTGCTGTGCCGCGAGAAAGCGTACATCCTCGAACAGACGCTGAATGAGTTCAGGCTGGAGGTGCAGGTCGTCGCTATCGAGACGGGGCCGGTCATCACCGTTTTTGAGCTGAAGCTTGCGCCGGGCATCAAGGTCAGCCAGATCGCTTCCCTGACGAACGACATGGCCCGGGCGTTGAAAGCGCCCGCCGTGCGCGTGGTGGCGCCGCTGCCGGGCAAGAACACCATTGGCATCGAGGTGCCGAACATCGACAAAGAGAAGGTTCGCATCCGCGATGTCATTGAGGTGTTCGGACGGCGGGCCGAGGGCATGTCCATACCGCTGTTCCTGGGGAAGGATGCCGCGGGTCAGCCGCTGGTCAGCGATCTTTCGCGCATGCCGCACCTGCTGATTGCGGGCACGACCGGTTCGGGCAAGAGCGTGTGCGTCTCGAGCATCATCATGTCCATTCTCATGACGCGCTCGCCGGCCGAGGTGCAGCTCATCCTAGTCGATCCGAAAGTGGTCGAACTGGCGATGTACAAGGACGTGCCGCACCTGATGTGCCCGATCGTGACGGAGATGGGCAAGGCCGAGGCGATCCTCGATTGGGCTGCGACCAAAATGGACGAGCGCTACGCCTTACTGGCCGAAGCGGGCGTCAAAGATATCCGCAGCTACAACCGGCTGGGGCGGGCCGGGCTCAAGCAGCGGCTCGATATTGCCAGCGACGAGGAGATGGAACGCATTCCGGTCTACTTGCCGCACATCATCATCATGATCGACGAGCTGGCGGATTTGATGATGACTTCGGCGAAGGAAGTCGAGTTCTACCTTTGCCGTCTGGCGCAGAAGAGCCGGGCCGTCGGCATCCATCTGATCGTCTCGACGCAGCGCCCGCAGGCCAACGTCGTGACGGGCCTGATCAAGTCCAACCTGCCGTGTCGTATCGCCTTCCGCGTGGCCTCGCGGCTGGATTCGCGCATCGTGCTGGACCAGAACGGCG
>JAGPEO010000155.1 GCA_018056925.1 Phycisphaerae bacterium | reverse complement strand
AGCGGACTGGGGATTAATCCGCAGAATGACGGGAAGATGATCCGCCTGCCGGTTCCCCCGCTTTCGGGCGAGCGGCGCAACCAGCTTACGAATCACATCAAGCAACTTGCGGAGCAGCAAAAGGTGGCGGTGCGCACCAGCCGGCGGGATGCGAATAAGTCCTTCGACGCCGCCAAAAAAGCCAAGACGCTGAGCGAGGACGACGCGGAGCGCGGCGAAGAGCAGGTGCAGAAGATCACGGACGAGTTCATCAAGAAGATCGACAAAATGACGGAGGAAAAGGCGAAGGAGATCATGGAGGTTTAGGCGGGCATCGCGGGCCATCGCCCTAATCGGGCCAGTCGCCCGTGAAGACTTCTTCGGCCGGTCCAGTCATGAAGACGTGGTTGCTGCGCTCGGGCGGGGCTAGGGCTTGACCGGGGCCCGCCGTAGCGGCCGGGTTCGCGGGGGAGCCGGCCCCGCCGCGCACCGGCTCGGCCGCCACCCATTCTACCTGGAGGTCGCCACCAGGCAGGTGGACCGTAAGCATCCGGTCGGTCAGGTTGTTGAGCACGGCCGCCACGCCTACGGCGCAAGCGCCGGTTCCGCAGGCTTGTGTGAGCCCTGCGCCTCGCTCCCAGGTAATCATCCGCACGCGGCCGCGCGCCAGGACGTGCGCGAAGTGCACATTCGTTTTCTCTGGGAAAAGCGCATGCCGCTCGATGCGCGGCCCCCAATCCGCCAGCGGCACATCTTCCAGCCGATCGGTGAAAAAGACCGCGTGTGGGTTGCCCATCGACACGCAGGTAACCAGCAATGAGCGTGTGCCCACCGCCAGCGGCGCTGCCACGACGCGCTCCCCCGCCAGGCGCACCGGTATGCGCCCCGGTTGCAGAATCGGCGCGCCCATGTCGACGCGCGCTTGAGTGGCCTTGCCGGCCGAATCCAACGTCAGGTCGATGCTCAAGACCCCCGCGTCGGTGGCGATGCGCATCGGGTTGCGCCGCACCAAGCCGCGCTCCCAGGCCAGCTTCGCCAGGCACCGGATGCCGTTGCCGCACATCTGGGCGCGCGAGCCATCCGAGTTGAACATGATCATGCGGGCGTCGGCCTCGGGCGAATCGGGCGGCGCCAGAAGAATCAGGCCGTCGCTGCCCACGCCGCGATGCCGGTCACTGATGGCGCGCGCCAAGCCGGGCGGGTCGTCCACGTGCTGCTCGAAAAGACTCACGAGCACGTAGTCGTTTCCCAGGCCGTGCATCTTTGTGAATTTCACCGGCATTGCCTCGCCAAGACTCTACGAGGAATATTAGCACTTCGGCGGCGCACCGGCGATGCCCTGCCGCGCACGCAACGCCGCCGTGACGGCAATGAGGAGGCAGAAGTCAGCAGTCGTGCTCGGCGGGACGTGCGGAATTGACGTTCCTCGCGACGAGCGTTTACTTTCCGCTCTATGAAACTCATGCGCGCTGCACAGTGGGGAGTGATCCTGTCGGGAATGCTCCTGGCCTGGGGCGGATTGCTTGGCTGCCGGAACCCGGAGGTCTCGTCGTCGCCGATGTTCGAGCAGGCGCGGCATGCTCGGCAGCCGGTTTCTCGCAGTGCGCCGCGCCCGTTGCCGCAGGTGGAGCGCGCGGTGTGGGTGGCGCGGTTTCACTATCGCTATCCCGACGACGTGCGCACGATCATTCGCAATTGTGCCGACATGGGCGTTAACACCGTACTCTGGCAGGTCCGCGGCGCGGGCACGGTGGCATACCCATCCCGGCTCGAACCCTGGTTAGAGGAGTTTGGCTTCACCTCGCCCGGATTCGATCCGCTGGCGCTGGCGGTAGAGGAGGCGCATCGCCGCGGGCTGCGGATTGAGGCTTGGGTCAACATTCTGCCGGGCTGGAGGGGCCCCAAGCCGCCGCCGCTGCGCGACCAGCTCTGGAACGCCCGGCCGGAGTGGTTTCTACAGGACTCGCGTGGGCAGCGGCAGCCGCTGGGCGATTTTTACCTGATCCTTAACCCGTGCTTGCCGGAGGTGCGGCAGCATATTGGGGCAATCATCGACGAGATCGTCTCCAACTACGACGTGGATGGCATCCACATGGACTACGTGCGCTACGCCTGGGACACCACACCGGGGGCGGAGAAACGCTACCCACGCGATGAGCGGACGCTGTCGATCTATTGGAACGAGACCGGCAAACGCCCCGAGGACGACTCGGCGAGCTGGAAGCACTGGCGCGCCAACCAGCTCACACGGCTGGTGGCCGACATTCGCAACATCGTCAACTGCCGCCGGCCCGGGGCCACGCTGACGGCGGCCGTCTTCAGCGACCCGCACGACGCCTACAACCAGTTTTTCCAGAATGGGGTGGGCTGGCTACGGGCAGGCATGGTGGACGCCTTAATGCCGATGGCCTACACGGACAAGCTGGGCGAATTCGAGAAGGACGTCGAGGCCTACCGGCAACTTGGCGGGCGCGGGCGAATCATTCCGGGCCTGGGCATTTACAAGCACGCGACTGCGGCGCCGATGCGACAGCAGCTCGCGTACTGCGTGGATTGCGGCGGTGACTGGGCGCTGTTCTCCTACGGATCGCTATGGCCGACGCACGAGGACCGCTTGCTGAAGAAAGGGCCAAGCGCGAAGGAGCAGGCGGCCCGGGCCATTCACCGGGACGTGCTGGGCGAGTTCACGGGGCGCGATTTTCAATAAGCATACGGCACGCGACGGGGCGCGCACGGCACGCGATGTGGACGGGCACGGCACGCGATGGGGAGCGTGGCACCCAATGTAGATGCGCACGGGCATAGTCCGGGCCGGCACGGCCCGGCTCTGCTCGATTACAAGCGCCGCGCACTCTTGATGACCGGCGCATCAATCGGCTGCGAGGCTTCCCCCATGGCCGGGTTATTCCGCGTCTTAACGTCCTTGATTCGATCCACGACGTCCATGCCTTCAGTCACGCGGCCGAACACGCAGTAACCCCACCCGTCGTGTCCTGGATAGTCCAGGAATGGATTGTCAGTCACGGAGATGAAGAACTGCGAGGTTGCCGAATGCGGGTCGTCCGTCCGGGCCATCGCGATTGCCCCGCGTACGTTGGAGCCACCGCTGGCCGCCTCGTTCTGGATGGGCTTACGAAGGCCCTTGCGGACCGGTCTGTAATCCGGTCCGTATCCACCGCCCTGGATCATAAAGGTCGGAATCACGCGATGGAAAACTGTGCCGTCATAGAAGCCCTCGTCCACGTAGGCGAGGAAGTTCTGGACGGTTTGCGGCGTCTTCTCGACGTCCAATTCCAGGACGACACGGCCCCAGTCGTCGCCTTGGCAGGTGATTTCCAGTTCAACGCGTGGGTTAGTCGACGTATTTGGCATGATGCTCCAGTCTGTGGACTGAAAGAGGTAGGGGTTCCAATTGTCAAGATTTTGAGCCCAGGGCGCGCTTCGGAATCGCCCGCTTCATGCGGGCCGCGCCGCCGCGATTCTCATCCGTAGACTCGTCCTGCTCCGCCTCCGACTCGCCGCCGTCGATTGCCGGTGCAGACTCGGGTGCGGGCACGGATTCATCGCCCGGTTCAACTTCCGCCGGCTCGAGCGCAGGCTCCTCAATGCCGCTCTCTTCAGTCGCTTGTTCCTCGTCCTCCGCGGCCGGGCGGGTCTGCGGACGCGGCTCCACCGCGGGCTGCGCACGCCGGTTGGCGGGGCTGGCGAGGACGGATGCCGGTAGTTCAGATTGTTCGAGTAGCCGGGCGCGCTTGAGGATCGGAGGGCTCAGCGGCTCCGACTGCTCAGCCTTCTCGACCGGGCGCCCCTCCTGCATGTAGCGCTCGTAGCGTCGCTGCGCCGCGTCGCTGACTCGGGTCTCAACCTCGGCGATGCGGTCCACTACGTCCATGCCTTCAATAACTTTGCCAAAGACGCAGTAGCCGTACGCCCCCGCGCGCGGATAGTCGAGTTGTTCGTTGTCGCCCAGGTTTATGAAGAACTGCGATACCGCGCTATGCGGGTCCTGTTTGCGGGCCATTGCAACCATGCCGCGCGAGTTCCGCAGCGTGCCGCGCCGGCTTTCGTTGCGAATTGCGTCGCCCAGCCCCTCCGTTTTCTTCTCCGTCAAACTGGTATAGCCGCCGCCCTGAACGATGAAGCCGGGGATGATGCGGTGGAAAATCGTCCCGTCATAAAACCCGCTATTGACGTACTGAACGAAAGTCCGGGCCGTGACCGGCGTACGCTCAGGATACAACTCGATCAGTATCCGGCCCCATGGTTCATCCTCTGACGAGGTAATCTCAAACTCGACTACCTGGGGCTCGCGCGCCGGACGCGATGCAAGTTCCGGGCGGCGCGGAGCTTCCTGGCTGGCCGGGGCGGACTCATTGTCGGCTTTGGCGGGGGCGGACTCATTATTGGCTGGTTGTGAAGCGGCCGCTTCGGAAACGGAGGGCATCGGACGGCGGCCTACCTGAGGGGGACGCTTTGGCCGGTTGTTGGCAGGGCCCTCATGCACTGTCGTCATGGCCGGCTCAGAAGCCTGTGGCGGCGTGTTCGGTTTTCGTGGCCCCGCTTTCGTGGGACGCTGCGACGCCGAGTGGGCCGCCACCAAACCACCCATAGCAACGAACACGCAAACCGCGATTACCCGAAAACGTAGCATTTCAGAACTCCGCTGCCGCCGACGGTCGAAACCGGCCGCAGGCAGGCAATTTATTCGACCCGCTCCGCGGGTGCCAGCCCGTCCCGGTCAGTTGCCTGCGACCCGGTCAAGGCGGCGTAGATGTCGTCCGGCAGCCCCGTGGGCCGCCCATCAGGTCCGACGAGCGCCAACGTGGAATGCGCTTCGGCCAGCAATGACTCACCGCGCCGCAGCCGATAACTATGGTCGACGCGGACCGGGGACAGCCGCTCGGTGGAGGTCGTCAGCGTGAGCAGGTCGTCGTACCGCGCCGGGGCCTTGAAGCGGCATTCCAGCCGCGCCACAACGTAGTACAACTGGCGGGCTTCCAGGTCGCGATAGCGGATGCCGTTAAGGCGCAGCAGCTCGGTCCGCCCGATCTCGAAGTACACGAAATAGCGGGCATGATGGACGTAGCCCATCGCGTCCACCTCGGCGTACCGAACGCGAATTTCGACATCACAAGTGCGGATGGGGTCTGGCACGAGGCTCTCCTTTCGGCACAGCAGAGGCGCGAACGCCCCAACGTCGGACAGGTCCGGCGGGCGTTTGGCGCCGCGCGCGTCATTGTAGCCACAGCGACGCAGGGCAGCGCTGTCCGCTCGCGCTCCCGCATCCAAGGATTTGCGCTGCATAGCCGCGAAGAGTTCAACGCTGTTCGGCCGGCTGTGCCGGATTTGATTCCACAATGATTGCCCCCGGGCGCAGCGGCGCGGCCAGCGAACATTCCAGGACCAGTCCGCAAATGCGCTGTCCATCTGAGGCCAGAACCAGCGCTACTCCGCCACCGCCGTCAAAGTTACGAACCAGCAGCGGCGTGAGAGCGGTTACCTGGACATGCGCCAGCGCGCGGGCGGAAAACAGATTCCCGTCCACCACGTTCTCGATTTCGGCCAGATGCACTGCCGGCGCGGGCGGGTCGCTGAACCGCACTACGTCGCCAATCGCCGGCAAGACCGCCGGTTGTATGGCGGATGTCGCTCCGGACGATGGCTGCTGGCTGGCCGGGCGCGTCGCTGTGGGCTCGGGCGGCGTTTCTGCCGGCTGTATTACCGCATAGCTGCGCTGCAGGCGGGTGATCCGGACTTCGCCGATCTTCTCCCCGCCGCGATAGAGGCCGCCCGTTTGCCCGACGCTGAGTTCGTCGGATTCGCCGGCGTTTATCAGGGCGCCGTCGGCCGAAATTTCAAACACGCGGGCGGGGAAACGGCGCGCGGCGATGTCGGCCCGCGTACGGATGATCGCCGAATCGCCGACCGCGATCGACGGCGGCTGCTCGGCGCGATCGCCTCCACCGTTTGCACCGCCTTCGATCAGCCGAGCATACCAGAACAGATGGTCTGCCGACTCGACGACGCCGTGGGCGACGTGTTGCGCGTTGTGAAAGAAATCAACGTGCGGCTCGGGCGGAACTTCCACTCCGCGTAGGCCGGCCACCCAGACGATCGTTCGCTCTTCGCTGCGTTCGATGTAGCTGACCGCACTGGCCGCAGTCCCATTGCGGCGCCGGCCGGGGGAGGGCCAAAGCGCGACGCGATCGTGGCGGCGGATCGGCGCATCGGCCGCCAGGCGCGCCACCGAGCAGTAACAGGCATCGGCTTCGACTGAGAGCACGTCGAAGCGAGCCACCGGCTGGCCGTCGATGCGTTGCCACCAGCTCATGCCGGGCTGAATGCCGCTGGTCGCGCCGGCGTCGATCCAGACGCCGCGCATCCCCGGCCCCACGCGCTCAATCCGCGCCATGAAGTCCGCCTCAGGCGGCCATTTCTCCCACAATTGAGGCGATGGGCGGGGCGAAACGAACCACGCTCGCAGACGCCCGGCGCCGGCATGAACCGTTGGTTCCGCCCGCGCGAACGTGGCGTGATCGGCGCCTTGTTCGGTCAACCGAAAGCGGCCGATCGGCACCACTTCGGCCGCCAGGACGAGTTCAGTATCGTTCGGGAGCGTCGTGCCCTCGGTTTTGGCCACCTTGACCCAACCGGCGTTGAGATCGACGGCTTTCAGCTCTGCCGGCGAAACCGTCGGCCATTGTGCGCTATGCAGAATCAGGAGAATAAGGCTGCTGAGGGGCATTTATGACACAAAAGTCGAGTCCGCCGACACGGCAGCGGCGCAACCAGGCAACTCGCCACGGTCAAATAATAACGCTCGCCGACGTGCCGTCGAGACGTGCCGACCCCAAGGCGGGTCAGGCGTGCGGAGCCGCTGCCGGCAGGCTCAACCCATAAACGACTGCGGCCGCCACACGGCGGCCGCATTCGGGTCTCATTGGAGAAGGAGGCTAGGAGGAGAACTTCTCGTTTTCTAACTTCCTTACGAATGATCGGCGGGTCGGTTCGCGCTTCATCAGAAAAAAAAGCAGGCGGGCCCCCGTTCTCCAAGGCAGCCGCCGAGCGACCCTCAGCGCTCGCCCGGTGCGTTTTCGATCACCCGGCCGGAAACTCGGTCGGTGCCGCGACTTAGCCTCGCTAAAATCCCCGATGAGCGGGGAAAGGATGTACGCGAGGCCGTGTCCGAACGTGGCCCGCGCGTTCGCGAAGCAGGAAGGAAGCCTCATGAGATTGAAGGTCGTCGCGGCGACGTTCGGAGTCTGCTTGGCAGGATTGTTGGCGCCTCCGGTGCGCGTCTGCGCCGGGGACATGGGGGAGCCCGACGGCATGGTCCTTATCCCGGCCGGCGAGTTCCAGATGGGCGACACGTTCGGCGATGGCCACACCGACGAGCGGCCCAGGCATCCAGTGTACGTCGACGCCTTCTACATCGACACATACGAGGTGACGAACCAGCAGTACTGCGATGGGCTGAACTGGGCCTGGGCTCAGGGCGGCCTGATCACGGTGACCGACGGCGTGGTTTACCAGCACGGGAGCGGCACGAGTTACCCGTATTGCGACACGACTACCAGCACCCCGATCAGCCGCATTACCTGGGATGGCAGCACCTTTGGCGTGACGCCCGGCAAGGAGGACCATCCCATGGTGAGGGTGAGCTGGTACGGCGCGGCCGCGTACTGCAACTGGCGCGGCGCGCAGGAGGGCCGGCCGCTGTGCTACGACCTATCGACCTGGACGTGCAACTTCATGCCCGGAGGTTACCGGCTGCCGACGGAAGCGGAATGGGAGAAAGCGGCGCGGGGCGGCAGCGCGGGGCACCGCTTCCCCTGGCCCGACCAGGAGACGATTCAGCACGCCCGGAGCAACTACTTCAGTTCACCCGTGTTTGCATACGACACCAGTCCGACGCGGGACTCACACCCGTGTTGGGGCAGCGGAAGCATACCCTTTACCAGTCCGGTCGGCTTCTTCACCGGCGCGCTGCAGTACCAGGCGGATTGGGACTGGCCCGGCAGTTTGACCAGCTTTCAGACCGCGAGCGGCATCAACGGCTACGGTCTGCATGACATGGCCGGCAACGTATGGGAATGGTGCAATGACTGGTATAGCGCGGCTTACTACAGCAGCAGTCCGTACGACAACCCGCGTGGACCAGCGTCGGGGATCCACCGTCTAATTCGCGGCGGCAGTTGGGACGGGCACGCGAACCTCTGCCGCGTTGCGGATCGCGGCGACTATCCGCCAAGCTATTGCTACAACTACTTCGGGTTCCGGTGTGCCTTGGGAATTGTAGACTACAGCGCGGACTTGAACGGCGACGGGTACGTGGATGCCGCCGATTTAGCAATCTTCACGACCTGCATGGCCGGCCCGGACGTCACCACGCCGCCGCCCGGCGCGACGCCCGAGCAGTTCGCACGAGCGGATTTCGACGGCGATCTGGACGTCGATCTGTCCGACTTGGCCGTGTTCCAGGTTGCCTTCTCGGG
>JAGPEO010000154.1 GCA_018056925.1 Phycisphaerae bacterium | reverse complement strand
AGCTGGTCGACGTGGGGGATCCGGTCACGCTGATTCAGCGCACGGAAATGGTGGGCGATTCGATTACCGGCAAGGCGCTGGACAACCGCATCGCAGTTTGGGCCGCGATAAGCGCCCTGCGCCGGGCAGCCTCGAAGCTGCGCTACGACGTGTATTTCGTCGCCTGCGTGCAGGAGGAGGTGGGATTGCGCGGCGCTGCGCCCGCGGCGTTCGGCATCGATCCCCACGTCGGCATCGCCATCGACACCACCCTCTGCTGCGACACACCCGGCACGAGCAGGGACGATGCGGTGACCGAGTTCGGCCAGGGCGTCGGGATCAAGATAATGGACGGCGCCAGCATCAGCCATCGCGGACTTTTCGACGAGTTCGTGGCCGTGGCGCAGCGAAACCAAGTCCCGTTCCAACGCGAAGTCCTGCCGCGCGGCGGCACCGATGCCGGCGCCGTGCAGCGGGCCCGGGCCGGCACAAAGGTCATCACACTGTCCATACCCACGCGCTACGTTCACACGGTCACCGAGGCCGTACACAAAAAAGACGCGCGGGCCGCGGTGGACCTGCTCACCGCGTGGCTGAGCACTGAGCCGGCAAAGCCGATGACAAATGCAAAGCACTAAATGCAAAATGAGCGGAGCAGGGGGGGTGTCGCCCCGGCAAACGCCGATGGCCGGCTCCGGCGCTCGGGCGTGTTGCCCAGTGTCGCAGCCGCTATGAATAAATCGGACCCCATCCGCGCCTTGGTCGTCGCGTCCGTATTTGATCGGGCTGGCGTGCCCCGCGGGTGTGCTGATTGCGAGTGAAACCATGCCCACCTGCCAAACGGCCGCCGATGCCGTTTACGTTAACGCCAACATCTACACGATGAACGCCGACCGCCCGCGAGCCGAGGCACTGGCAGTTGCGGGCCAGCGACTCGTCGCGGTCGGCTCGAATGCCGAGATCCTCAAAACTGTCGGCCCCGCGACGCGCGTCCACAATCTGGGCGGACAAATGGTTCTGCCGGGCCTGATCGATTCGCATTGCCACTTCGCCGCATTGGGCAGCTATAGCCTCGGGCATGTGGATCTCAGCGGCGCGCGGTCGTTCGACGAGGTAATCGAAATCGTCGCCGCGCGAGCCGCGAAAGCCGAAAAGGGCACCTGGATTCTCGGCGGCCGCTGGGATCACGAGAACTGGCGCGACCGGCGCCTCCCGGCGCACGCGGCGCTGAGTGCGGCCACGCCGGACAATCCGGTCTGGTTGCGGCGCGTGGATGTGCACGCCGGCATTGCCAATGCGGCCGCACTGAAGCTCGCCGGCATTACGTCCGCAACGCCCGAGCCGCCCGGCGGCGACATTGTTCTGGACGAGCAGGGCGAGCCCACCGGGCTGCTCGTGGACAAGGCCACCGAGCTAATTGAGAACCTCATTCCGGCGGCGACCGATTCGGCCGCGATGATCCTGAAAGCGCAGGAGCTGTGCTTGGCAGTGGGGCTGACGGGCGTGCATGACGCAGGCATCCAGCCGCCAGAGGTCGACATCTACCGCAAGCTCGCGGAACAGGGAGCCCTGAAAATCCGGGTCTACGCCATGATCGCAGGCGCGGCGGCGCCCCAGTACTTCCGCGAGCACGGCCTGTATACAAGCGAGCGGCTAACCGTCCGCAGCGCAAAGTTCTACGCCGACGGCGCCTTGGGGTCGCGCGGGGCATGGCTGCTGGCGCCGTATTCAGACCGGCCGACAGACGAAGAAGGCCGGCCTTATGTCGGCTTGAATGTCGTCTCGCCGGAAGAGCTGCGACGCGCGGCCGAGGACGCCCTGCGCCAGGGATACCAAGTCTGTACGCACGCGATTGGCGACCGGGCGAACCGGGAAGTGCTGAACGCATACGAGGTAATAAGGCAATCAGGTAACAGCAGCAGCCAGGGTGCTTCCCGCGACCATCGCTTTCGCATTGAGCATGCGCAGATACTGGCGCCGCAGGACCTGCCGCGCTTTGCCGAACTAGGCGTCATTGCGGCTATGCAGCCGACGCACTGCACGAGCGATATGCGCTGGATCGACGAGCGGATCGGTTCGCAGCGCTCAGCCGGGGCGTATGCCTGGGCCAGCCTTTTGCGCTCCGGCGTACACTTGGCGGGGGGCAGCGATTTCCCGGTGGAGTCGCACAATCCGTTCCTCGGCCTATACGCCGCCTGCACGCGCCAAAATGCCGCGGGCGAGCCGGCCGGCGGCTGGCACGCGTCCGAGCGACTGACGCGTGAGGAAGCCTTGCGGGCCTTCACGCTCGATGCGGCGTACGCGGCGTTTGAAGAAGGTCAGAAAGGATCGCTGGAGCCGGGCAAACTGGCGGACTTCATTGTCATCGACCGCGACGTCATGACCTGCGAGCCGCGCGAAATCGTGGAAACGCGGGTGCTGCAAACGGTCATTGGAGGGGAGGCGGTGTACAGTGATGCAGATTTTGCGGCCGAGGGGCCTGCGAACCACAGATAACAACCTCTCACCGCGCAGGCGGCGCGAACGCCGCTTGCAGCGCCAGCATGCTGTAGGCCGTGGTCAGGGGCGGGCTGCCTTCCATCCAGCGATCGGCTTCGTTGATCCAGCTTCCGTCCGGGCGCTGAAGCTCGGCCAGCTTGCGCACTAACTCTTCGCGCCAGTTGTGCTGCCGGCCGGAGCGGTCGGTGATCACCGGCTCGCCGAACGTGGCCAAGGCGCGGGCGAAAGTGTGGTAGTAGTAGTAAAGCCCCTCGGCCGATTGCGCCTGCGGCATGTTGGGGTTGTAGTCCAGCGTCCAGTAGTTGCGGATCCAATCGAGCGCCGCGCGCACGCGCGGATCATCGCGCGTCAAGCCGGCGTAAAGCATGCTCTTGAAGCCCGCGTAAGTCATTGAGCCATAGCAGCGCAGTTCCTGGCGGCCATTGATTTCCACGGTTCCGGCTTTGGACTCGCCGTTATGGGCCGCGGTGTAGATGAACCCGCCCTGGGTCGAGCCTTTGGCGAAGGGTTGATCGTTGGTTTCGCCGAGCATCTGGCAGCGCTGGACGAAGATCAGGGCTTTTTTGTACGTCGGGTCGTCGGGCGGCAGGCCACTGTCACGAAGCGCGTCGAGCATCATCTGAGTGTTGGAGAGGTCGGGGCGCTTCGAGCGGCCATACCCGGACCCGCCGTACCAGGGATCATCGATGGATTTGCCTTCCGCTTCGTCCCATTGGTTTTCGATGAGGAATTTCTGGAGCGCAGCGATCTCCGAGCGGAGCCGGGGCGTGTCACCGCGGGAGGGGCCAGTTGCCGTCGGTGGCGCTTCGGGGGCGGCTTTTGGAGCCGTCGCGGTGGCTTCGGGTGCGGAGTCGGCCGGGAGTGCGGCAAACATTGAAAGCGCGACGCTGGATTCGTAGTTCTTGAGCAGGCCCTCGGCGCCGTAGACACCGCCGTCCTCGCGGATAAATCTGCGGACGAAGTCAACTCCGCGGCGTACTGAATCGTGGTTCGGGCCAACAGTCGGTTCCTGGATCAGAGCCTTCAGAGCCAGGCACGTGATGCCCGGACCGCCCTGCGAAGTCCAACCGCCGTCCTGCTCCTGGGCCGCCAGCAGGAATTGTGCGCCGCGGCGGCTAAGCTCGGCCGCGCGCTGGCGGAGGGCTTCATCATCCGGTTCACCCACGCGGCCGGCCGGCTGCGCCAGGACCATCGAGCTAAACAACAACGTGAAGGCAAGAACGGCGAAACGGCTCATAGCTAATCTCCGTAGTTATGCCACGGGCGGATTATAAGCCGTTGACCGTTTAATGAGGCGGCTTCGCGTGAACGCGAGCTGCATACCGACTCCGAATGTCGGCCTTGCCCCGCGCAGGGGCATGCCCGCGCTTAGAGCTTGGGCATGGCACCCACGCTCAACTCGCGGGGGAACCATTGCTTATGCTTAACGCCGCGTCGAGCAACTTGCGCTGCTCGATCTTGTGCAGAGTATGTGACCCGGTGGCGGGGCTGGGCGAGGCCGGGCGGTAGATGCCGCGGAAGTCGAACCGCTCAAATGCCCGCGAAAGTGGCGAGCAACGAAGATACCGCCAGGCGCCCATGTTCTCCGGTTCTTCTTGCACCCAGAGCAGCGAAGTCCCGTCGGGATATTGTGCCAGCGCCTGCGTCACCGCCTCCTCAGACAGCGGATAGAGTTGCTCGAAGCGCACGATGGCGATGTCCCGCTCGGCCTGCCGGTTCTTGCGCTCCTGCCATAGCTCGTAGTAAATCTTGCCGCTGCACAGCAGCACCCGCCGCGGCGGACGGTCGCGCCGCACGTCGTCCGGCAGAATGCGGCGGAAGCGGCCGCCGGCCAGCTCATCCAGGCTCGAGACCGCCAATGCATGCCGCAGCAGGCTCTTCGGCGTCATGACGATCAACGGTTTGCGCCACGGCCGCAACACCTGCCGCCGCAACACGTGGAAGTACTGGGCGGGTGTCGTGGGCACAACGACCTGAATGTTGTCCTCAGCGCACATGGTCAGGAAACGTTCCGGCCGGGCGCTCGAATGTTCCGGCCCCTGCCCCTCGAACCCGTGTGGCAAAAGCAGCACGAGGCCGTTCATGCTGTGCCACTTCTGCTCAGCGCTGGCGATGAACTGGTCAACGATCACCTGGGCCGCATTGACGAAATCGCCAAACTGCGCCTCCCATAGGACCAGTCCATCGGGGTAAGCCAGACTGTACCCATGCTCGAAGCCCAGGACAGCCGCTTCCGACAGCGGGCTGTTCCAGATTTCGACCGGCGCCTGGCCGCGTTCCAGGTGCGCCAGCGGTGCGTACGCGGCGCCCGTCTCAACATCGTGCAGGACAGCGTGCCGCTGCGTGAAGGTGCCGCGCTCGCTGTCTTGCCCGCTCAGGCGAACCCGCACGCCCTCCGTCGCGAGCGTCGCGAACGCCAGGGCTTCGGCCGTGGCCCAGTCCAGCGGGTGCTCGCCGGCCGCCATGTTCTTGCGCAAAATGAGCAGGCGTTCGATCTTTTTAAGCGGGTGGAAATCCGGCGGGACCGTGGCAATCCTGTTAAGCAGTTCGACCAGCCTTTGCCGCGGAACGCCGGTATCCACCTCCGGCACGCTGCTGTCGGGCCCGCCGCGGTAATTACTCCAAAGCTCACCGAGGCTGGACGGGCGGCGCGGCTCAACACCGGTCGTGCCGCTGCGCGCACCGGCCAGTTCCTCTTCCAACCGCTTACGGCGGTCATCGGCGATGTTATCCGCTTCCGCCTGCGTGACCTCGCCGAGCTTCAGCAGGTGCTCGAGATAGCCGTCGCGGACCGGTTTACGCTCCTGGATTGTGCGATACATCACGGGCTGGGTGAACGCCGGCTCGTCGCCCTCGTTGTGCCCGTGCCGCCGATAGCAGTACATGTCGATGACGACGTCGCGCTTGAACTGCCGCCGGAAGTCCATGCTCAGCCGCACGACCGTCGCCACCGCCTCGGGGTCTTCGCCGTTGACGTGGAAGATCGGGCTTTGCAGCATCTTCGCGACATCGGAGGCATAGGGCGTGGACCGCGCCTGCTCGGGTTCGGTCGTGAAGCCGAGCTGATTGTTGACGATCACGTGCAGCGTTCCGCCGGTGCGGTAGGCCTCTAAACCGCTGAGGTTCAGCGTTTCCTGCACGATTCCCTCGCCGGCGAAGGCCGCATCGCCATGGATTTGAATGGCCATGCACCGCTCGCGCGCCGTGTCGGCCAGGCGGTCCTGCTTCGCCCGGCAGCGTCCGGCCACGACCGGATTGACGAACTCCAGGTGGCTGGGGTTAAAGGCCAGCGCGAGGTGGACGGTCCGGCCATCGCTGGACCAATCGCCGTGATAGCCGAGGTGGTACTTCACGTCGCCGGCCGGCTGCCGCCGCGACTCGTTGTCTTCAAATTCACGGAAGATGAGTCGCGGGCTCTTTCCGATGATGTTCGCCAGCACGTTCAGCCGGCCCCGATGGGCCATGCCGATGACGATCTCCTCGACGCCCTGGCCGGCGGCGTGGGCGATGGCCAGGTCGAGCAGGGGAATGAGGCTCTCGGCGCCTTCGAGCGAAAAGCGCTTGGCCCCGATGAACTTTTTATGGATGAATTCCTCGAACATCACGGCGTCGGTAAGGCGTGTGAGTATTCGAAGCTGCTCGTCGCGCGAAAGCCGTAACCGGTTCCGGGTGCCCTCCATCCGCTGCTGCAACCATTCACGCACGTCCGCATCGTCAATATGCATGAACTGCACGCCGATCGAGCGGCAGTAAGTATCGCGGAGCAAAGAGATTACGTCGCGCAACGTACGCACCGGCGGGCCGGCAATCGTGCGGCTGGAAACCGGACGATCAAGGTCCGCCTCGGTGAATTCGTAGAAAGACGGTTCTAGCCGCTCATGTCCCGGCCGCGGCTGGCCGAGCGGGTCGAGTTGCGCGAGCAAGTGCCCGCGAACGCGATAGGCGCGGACCAACTGGTCCACACGGTCCTGGAGCTGCTCAGCCGAGGGCGCTACTCGCCCATTCGCCGTGCGGCCATCGGGAGCCGGCGGGTTGAAGATAGTCGAAGGTCGAAAGGACGGCCCGAGTCGCGGTGGAGAAACGGTGCCATTCGCCCCGAGCCGCCGGAAATACTCGGCCCACTGCGGCGGGACGCTGCCCGGATCGCGCGCGAAGTCGGCATACAGCCTTTCGACGAAGGCGACGTTGACGGCGTCCGGCAAGTCGTCCGGCGGGGTACTAGATCTCGGGTGCAACGATGCGGTCATGGTTCACAGCGCCAGTGACGAACTAGATTACCACATGATAATTCTAACAGTCGCCCTTCGCTCTGCTCGCCAGCCGGTGCACCTTCAGAGCCCCAGCCCGCGGCCCACAGCCCCGAGTTGTCCCCGTATCGCTGGGTCTCCCGGTATCGACGCCGGCCGTCGGGAGAGCGCAGCGGCGATCGCGAGCGTCCACTAAAATCTCCAGCCCAGAGAAACCTCCGGAGAGCGAATATGTACCGACTGGTGCTGCTGCGGCATGGCGAGAGCGAATGGAACAAGGAAAACCGCTTTACCGGCTGGACCGACGTGGGCCTGTCGGAAAAGGGCGTGGCGGAAGCTCATGAAGCCGCACAGCTCTTGATGCAGGGCGGGTACACCTTCGACGTCGCCTACACATCCGTTCTAAAGCGCGCCATCAAGACGCTCTGGATCGTCCTGGAAGACATGGACCTGATGTGGATTCCGGTGCATCGCAGTTGGCGGCTCAACGAACGTCACTACGGCGCGCTCCAGGGCCTCAACAAGGCCGAGACCGCGGCCAAACACGGCGCCGATCAGGTCAAAATCTGGCGCCGCAGCTACGACATCCCGCCGCCGCCGCTGTCCCCGGACGACCCGCGCAATCCGGCCAAAGACCCGCGCTACGCGCAACTGCGGCCCGAGGAAATCCCACTCACCGAAGCCCTCAAGAACACGGTCGAGCGCGTCCTACCCTATTGGCACGCAACCCTGGCCCCGGCCGTTCGCAACGGCCAGCGCCTGCTCATCGCGTCGCACGGCAACAGCCTGCGTGCGCTGGTGAAATACCTCGACAACGTCTCCGACGCCGACATCGTTGAGCTGAACATCCCGACCGGAATCCCGCTCGTCTACGAGCTGGACGCAGAACTCAAGCCGCTCCGGCACTTCTACCTCGGCGACCCGGCCAAGGTACAAGCCGCAATCGCCGGCGTGGCAGCGCAGGCCACGCACCGGCCGAAGTGAAAGATCGCATCGGCGTGAACGATCGCATTATCCTACCGCCCGGAGGGCGCACGAGCGTTGCCAGGGACGTAGTCCCTGGTAGGCGAGCCCCCCAAGCAGAGCCGGGGCGTGCCGCCCCGGAGCGCGCCAACAACCTTTCACACGCGCAGCGTGATCCGCGCCCCTCCGACCCGCTCCCCGCTACAGCCACTTTCCCACCTTCCCACCTTCCCACGTTCCCACCGGACAGTGAACTGTTCCCGCCCGGAGGGCGAACGATTGTTGCCAGGCGTTTCAACGCCTGGAGCCTGGCCCCCGCCCGCCTTTCCCCCTTCACACTTTCTCACTTTCTCACGTTCTCACCCTTCGCGGCCGATACGCCAGGACTAAGGACTAACAACTAACAACTCTTCCCCCTATCCATCGATCAGCGCCACGTCGGCCGCTACGCCCACACTCCCACCTTCCCACGTTCCCACGGGTGCGCCAGCCCGCCCGCTGGTGCGACGAATCAGTCTCGCACCCACTCACGCGGGAATCCGTCCCGCCCCTAGGCCCTATCCGTCCTATCCGTCTTATTCGCCTTCGAACCGCTCCAAGTGCCGTAGGCACGCGCTGAACGCCTCTCACCTGTGTGCCGCCAACATTTTGACGAACTAACGCAATGCCTTTACTCTCCACTCTCTATTCCCTACTCACTCCGCGCAGCGGTCCCACCCGCACTCTTCGAACCCTTCAAACCCTTCAACCGAAACACCCGGCCGCGCCCCCCGCCCGCGAAACCGCCCTGGCATCTCTGATCCGATTTTGCTAGATTGGGCACGCCCTTTACG